>CAYPCF010000012.1:8004-13208 GCA_964409155.1 uncultured Candidatus Saccharibacteria bacterium
TCCTTTTTATAAGGTTTTAGATATTTTAAAAATACTTTGAAGTGTTTTAAAGTTTTTTGCATAAGCTGTGATTGTGGCGCAAAGGCGCAGCCTTTGCGCCACTTGTTATTTACTATTTTTCTTACTTGTCTTTTTGTCAGTAGTTTGTTTTTTTGATCCTACCAACGGAATGCGCCAAGATGAGCTTGTGATTAAAAATTTCTTAGGGTCTAAGTCCATATCAATAAAATCATCCACTGCGTCTTTCAGGCGCGCAGATGAAGATTTACCAAAAGAAATCACCTCCACCTGACACCCCGCATGCATTTTCAAATATTGGGCAAGTGGCACGAAATCCCCATCTCCTGTTGCAAGTATCACCGCGTCCAGTTTTGGGGCTGCAACTATGGCATCAACCGCCAAGCCCACATCCCAGTCTGCTTTCTTTGCTCCCCCGAAAAATACTTGCAGTTCCTTTGAGCGAACTTCTATGCCCAGCTTTTCCAATGCCTCTAAAAAATTCTGTTCATCACCAGCCTCGGTTGTGACCACATAAGCCAAAGCGCGAATCAACTGCCGCCCCAATACGGCCTCTTTTAAAACCGCGCCGAAATTGACCTTGGCTTTGTATAGATTCTTAGCGCTGTGATATAGGTTTTGGGTGTCAATAAAAACACCCACTCTTTGCTCTTTATGTTTGATTACTGTCATGATTGTATATTGTTATTTATTAATGTGTATTTGAGTGGTATTGAGTTTCTTAAACTCACTCATCAACTCCTCGTGTAAAACTTCCATTTGAGACTTCCCGCCAAGCCGCTTTTGAGGGAAACTATTGAAAACCTTAAACAACAAGTCCTCGTAGTATAACAGATCATCCTCCACCATTTTTGTTTCCTTGTTTGTGAACTTATCTATAAACTCATCCGGGTTGTCATTGGTCGCTTCAAAAACCTCTTTGACTATTTCTTCAGGTCTGATTTTCATGCGAAACCCTTTTAAAGCAACCTGCAAATCTTGCAAGATTAAATCCCGCAATTCTTTAGTGGACATGAGCTCCATCTCCACCATATCTCCGGTAAACAATGCCTGCGCAGGTACAGCGGGCGCTCCATTAACTTTTTGTATCAATGTGCCCGGTATCGCCTTTTCAAAAACTGCCGGATACATTTCAAAAAAACGCATCAATAACGCGTCAAAGTTCGCAGGATCCTGCAAGGCAAATGTATCCTCATGTCTATCTGCAAGTTTTGCTATGCGTTTATCATATCTAACATAAACTATCGTGGCGCTGTTTTTGTTGTTGTATCCGTGCCCGTATTGCTGACTGTTCATAACAGATAGTATAAAACACTTCGGATATATAGCAAGACAATCAGACTTCCACCACTGTCATTGTGTTGGTCTCACCCGGCCTGCCAAATACACTGCCTGACACTATAACAATTTTGTCTCCACGTTTTGCAGCCTTGCTTTTCAAAAGAAATTTACGCGCTACCGCAATCACATCCACCTTCTTTGACAGGTTGGTTTTTGCTCCCGGGTAAGCGGCAAAAACAATTTGAGTTTGTCTCAGGGTTTCATCATATGGAGAGATAACGAAGATGCCTTGCGCAGGTCTGAAGCGCGACAACATGCGCGCCGTTGTCCCGGTCTCTGTAAATGCCACGATGGCTTTTGCATCAAGATCAAGCGCAACTTTGACAGCATAGCGCGTTACAGCATCTGTTTTATCTATTTTGCCTTTTTGATATGCATACTCTCTTTGAACACGCTTTTTGTAATTGATGTCTTTTTCTGTTTTCAAAGCAACATCACGCATGACAGACACTGCCTCTAAAGGATAGTCCCCCATCGCTGTCTCCTCAGACAACATTACAGCGTCTGCTCCGTCTAAAATGGCATTTGATACATCCGATACTTCCGCTCTTGTAGGAACAGGAGAATGTATCATGGATTCCAACATTTGTGTTGCGACAATCACCGGCTTGCCCAACGCATTTGCTTTTTTTATGATGCGCTTTTGCACCATTGGAACATTCTCCACACCGATTTCCGTTGCCAAATCACCCCGCGCCACCATCACAGCATCGGCTTCTTTTAGAATCTCATCTATATTGTCAACGGCTTGTGGAGTTTCTATCTTGGCAACTGTGCGTATTTTTGAGTTATGTTTCTTTAAAATATTTCTTAAACTGCGCAAATCTTTGGCGGTTCTTACAAAAGACAACGCAACAAAATCAAAATCCAAACTCTTTAGCGCAAAATCAAGATCCTTTCTGTCTTTTGGGGTCAAAGATGAAATGCTTATATCAGAATCCGGAAAATTCACTCCACGTCTTGATCGTATATTGCCACCAAATAAGACTTTTGCCAAAAGCTCATTTTCTGACACTTTCTTAACTACCCTTAAGCTTAATTTTCCATCATTTAACAAAACTCTGTCGCCGGGTCTTACTTCTTTTGTCAGTTTCGGGTAATTTATGAAGATTCTCTCTGAAGAATTTTTGCACTTTTTGTTTGTTAGAGTTATGACTTGACCTGTTGTTAATTTTAAAAACTCATCTGCTTCATTCTCTCCTGTGCGTATTTTGGGGCCTGAAAGGTCTTGAAGAGTGGCCACTTGTTTTCCTGATAGTTTTGACGCTTGTTTGATATTTTTAAATCTTTGTCTATGCTCTTTATGATCTCCATGCGAGAAATTCTGCCTGCATACATTTACTCCTGATTTAAAGAGGACTTGTAAGGTCTTGACGTCTTCGCTTTTAGGTCCGATTGTCGCCACTATTTTTGTTTTCTTTTTTTGCATATCGTGTTTATGATGATTTATTATAGCAAATAAAAGGCGGCGCGGCGTAGCCGCGCCGCCTTACAGTTAACCCTTACCTTTTCAAGCCCAACTCTTTTAGAGTCGCTTTATATCTTTTGATATCTTTTCTCTGAAGATATTTCAAGTGCGCTCTGCGCTTTGCGACCAACTTCATAAGACCGCGCCTTGAATGCTTGTCTTTTTTATTCTTCATCAGGTGCGCGGTCAACTCTTCTATTCTGCGAGATAAAACCGCCACTTGCACCTCTGGTGACCCGGTGTCTGTATCATGTCTTTTGAGCGGCTTTGCCGCGTTTGCTTTCTTTCTTTTTGTCAACATGCGCTCAAGTGTAGCATATTTTCCATAAAAAGTCAAAACTCAAGCAACTCTGCGACATAAAAGTGCCGGGGTGGATTCTGAGCCCTGACCTAACGGATTGTCAGCTGACAACTCTTTTGCAAGCGATACCAAATCTTTATCTTTCTCTCCCAGTATATTCACTCCTATATCATTTGCATCTATGACCACCACCTTGACTTTTGCCGGTAAAAGCGCTTGTTCCATTCGCCTTGCAAAACCTGCCGGGTCTTTTGGAATAAGTGACGCATAGCTGTTGTATGGCGGGATTGTGTTTTCTGTAGGGCCATCTATCCCGCGCGCTTTTTCTCCGGCAACGCGGTAAAAATTTCCTTTAAATCCAAGTGGGCGAGTTAACACATGCACTAACGCGGCAAGTAAAATGCGAAAGTGTCCCACCTCACTTATTGCCAATTGCATTGTTTGCGGTGTCCCGAGTCCGATGCCATGAGGCGTCCTAGTTACAAAACGAGAAAGAAAGCGTGCCAAAAATCCGGGTTTTATCTCATCAAATTTAAACGCCCTACCTTCTGAAATGGCAACAACAGACTCGGCAACAAGCAATATATCCTCATTTTGCAAGCTGTCTTTTAGCTCATCTTTCAAGATGGATACCAAATCATCACCGTTTTTTATAAGTGGTGTCTTTACGGGGTAGCGCACAAAAGCGCCTTGTTTTGTGTTTGCCTCAAGAGCTTTGCCGGGGTTTGCGTTATCAAGCACAGTCATGTTTTTACATTATAGCACAAAAAGCTTGACTTGTAATCTGTTGTCAGTATTATAAAAATATGAATGAAGCATTTGTTTCGGCTGATGCATGGGCAAAATCCGCTATCAAAAAGAGATGGTTCAATTTGAGCGAAGGCGAATGTTTTGGTGCTCAAATTTTTGATGAAAATTTATTCTTAATAGATACTGTAACTTTTGCAAATAAAGGAAAATTGAAAGCTACTTTTGGCTCTGGCAGCTGTGAGTATTACGCACAATTTAAAAGATTTTTGTCTGAAAAGAATTTTCGAATAAAAATAAAAACATCCCAACAATCAATATATGAACAATTGTACAAAAACAATGAGGGATTGAGAAAGTGCACCACTATAGAATTGTCTGCTTATCTTGAACAAACAAAAAAACAAAGAACAATACCAAATCACACATCAACAGAATATCCAAAAAGCAAAAAAGAAGTGTTGGGTGAATTAACGACTAAAGAATTCGTCCAAGCTATAGACAATTATGTAAAAGAACATGCAAGCAAAATTGAGATACCGGATGAAATCAGACAAATATTTTCAATGTTGGTCAGAGAAATCGGAGCTCATGCAGGACGCCGTATGCTAAGCGCATTATGTGCAACATACGGCAAAGAAGCATGTATTAATAAACAGCATTTAAATCTTATTGCCTCTAAAACTCAAAGCAACATAAAGCCCGACACAGACCTTACTCTGCTATTAAAAGAATTTATCAAAAAATCTTATATAGATTATTCACAATTTGGGATGAGTGAAAATATAAAATTCTTTAGAAAACAATGCTTCAGTAAAGAGGAAGTCCGTGGCATGTATCTTTTTGTGCATAAAGGAATTAAAGCGCGGATAAACAGGTGGGGAAAAACTACTACAGCGAAAAAACTGCGCTCCACACTTATGTCCCCTGAAGATCTTGTCACTGTATTTCTTGAGCCAACCCATATCTCAGAGCGTGATGCAGCTCTGGCGCGTGCGCAATATCTACTAGGCATAAAATCTACAATAAAAAAGATTGACTCAACTCACACACCAAAACAATTAGATGAAGAAGAACTTATATCCACATTGGCGAAAATAATGAAGCAAAGAATGTCTGCTAAAAAGAAAGCAAAAAAATCTGACTTGGCTAAACAGGCAATACCTATCATTGACAAATTGTTGCAAGCGGGTCTTTCATACAAACAAATAGCTGAAGAACTTCAAACTCAAGGAGTGAATGTTGGTCGAAATGTTTTAATTGGAATCTGGGATAGGTATGGAGAGAAAAGAAAGGGGGTTATAACACGACGCAGAATCCATGCTTTGC
>CAYPCF010000013.1:0-12266 GCA_964409155.1 uncultured Candidatus Saccharibacteria bacterium
CCTTACCAAGATATTTTTCTATTGTCTTTGCCTTTGCAGGGGACTCTACGATTACAAGTTTTGCCATGGCGCTATGATACTATGATAAGAAAAAAAAGCAAAAAATTGATTAGCTACGCTTTTTATGATAAAAATTACTTACTATGTCAGAAAGATACTCAGAAAAGGAAATTAGGTCCGGCATACCAACAGTTTATGCGTGGAAGCGGACTCATGAGAAGATAGACAATATCATTTTGCGTGCAAAAAAGATAGTTGGAATGCCTGCTTATCGCGCACAAAACGGTGCACACTTGGACAAAAGAGCGGGCCTTGCCTTGAAATTGGCGCAAGAGCTCTTGGCCGGCTATAGCCACAGCGCCATAACTTCGCTACAAGACGAACTGAAAGTTTTTTCCACAGAGCAGTTATTAAAACTGTTGTTGCCCGAGAATATAGAAAAACTTAAATCCTAAACACTTTACCAAGCTCTTCTTTGAGCAGTCCTTTTAGCTCAAGCTTGGAAAAGGCGATATTAAATCGGCTTATTTCCAAACCGCTTTTTTGCAAAAGAGCATCTTTATCTAACGGCTCACTTAAAGCATTTAAGACCGCACGCTCATCATCCGGGAGTTTGTCATGTATCTGTTGCTCCGGCGTTTTGATATCCGGATTTATATCTAAAACTTCTAAAATGTCTTGCGCATCGCAAACAGGCGTGGCGCCAAGTTTTAAAAATTGCAAGTTGCCACGCATTGAGTCTTGGAAAATATCTCCCGGGACCACAAGCAGATCCTTGTTATACTCACTCGCAAGGCGCGCGGTTATCAGGGTGCCCGACTTTTCTTTTGCCTCTATCACTAATGTGGCATCTGACAAGCCGGCCATAATCCTATTTCTCTGAGGAAATGTCCACGGCGCGGCCTGTTGCTCAAAGTCAAACTCTGACAAAAGAGCACCACCTGAGTCAAGAATTTGCTTTGCTAAGTTAAAATGACTTTTTGGATACAAAACTTTCTTAGACAAACCCGAGCCCGGAACGGCGATGGTTTTTAGTTTATACTGCAAAGCCAGCTTGTGGGCGTGAGCATCGGTTCCTAAGGCAAGACCTGACACTATGACCACAGGCAGTCCCGCCAAAGCTGCGATGAAAGATTCTAAAACACGCCTACCGTATGCGCTTTGAACTCTTGAACCTACTACGGTCAGATATTTATATTGCGTGCGTTCCGGCAAATCTCCTATAAGATGCAACTGTCCGGGCGCATCAGGCAACTCTCTTAGACTCTCCGGTATCTTGTCACCTTGAAGGACCTTAACTTTAAATTCCTTTTTGAAATCCATGACTTGTATTATATCAAAATACCAAACGCGCATTGGTAGATTTTTCCTATAAATCGTATATACTATAGCTTATATGTTAGATATCAACTTTATAAAAGACAATCTTGAACTTGTAAAAGAAGGAGCTCGCAAAAAACATATTGAGGTTGACTTGGACACACTCATGCAACTTGATGAGCAAAGGCGTAAGCTACTTGCCAAAATAGAAGATAAACGCGCTCAACAAAATGCTACAAGTAAGCAAATTGCGCAAGCAGATACAAAAGAAAAATCCAAACTTATAGAACAAATGCAGTCAATCAAAGACGAGCTAAAAAAAGAAGAAGCCGAACTAAAAGAAGTTATGCAAAAATGGCGCGCTATCATGTTGCAAGTGCCGAACATTCCGGACATATCGGTTCCGGAAGGAAAAGATGATGAAGACAACCAAGAAATAAAAACATGGGGTGAAAAACCGCAATTTGATTTTGAATCCAAAGGACATGTTGAGCTGATGATTAATTTGAATATGGCGGATTTTGAAAGAGGCACAAAAGTTGCCGGCTTTAGAGGATATTATCTGAAAGGTGATGGGGCGCTTTTGTCTTGGGCGCTTTGGAGGTATGCCCAGGACTTCTTTTTGCAGAAAGATTTTGAGCCAATGATTGTCCCTTCTTTGGTCAGAAAAGAAACCATGATGGGGACGGGGTATCTGCCGGGCGGAGAAGATGATCTTTATAGGACGCAAGATGATATGTATTTGACAGGAACCGCAGAAGTTGCAACTATGGGTTATTTTATGGATGAGCAGATAGATCTTTCGGATGGACCTAAGAAATTCCTGGCTTTTTCTCCTTGTTTCAGACGCGAAGCGGGCAGCCACGGAAAAGATGTAAAAGGACTCATTCGTGTGCATGAATTTTTCAAGTGGGAACAAGTAATCTTGTGTGAGGCAAGTCATGAAGAATCCGTAAAATGGCATGAATGGCTCAACCGTAATACTGAGGAATTCGTTGAATCCTTGGGCATACCTTACCGCACAGTGGCAAACTGTGGCGGTGACTTGGGTCTCGGGCAAGTAAAAAAATACGACATAGAGCTATGGGTCCCCGGAGAAAATAAATACCGCGAAATATCTTCAGCGTCATACTTTCATGATTTCCAAACTCGCAGATTAAACATAAAGTATAAAAGCCCGGATACGGGCAAGCTCACTCTTGCGCACTCTCTTAACTCCACAGCGGCTCCAACGCCCAGATTTTTGGTGTCTATCGTAGAAAACTTCCAAGAAAAAGATGGTAGTATCAAAATTCCTGAACCTTTAGTGCGGTACATGCAAAAAGAATACATTAAAAAGCCAAATGGGTAGTTACCGGATGAGAAGAAGAAAAAAGAGGCTTAGCGCCAAGAAAAAGCGAGCAATAAAACTACGCGTGTATTTTTATCTTACGCTTGTTGCTATAGCCGGAATATTTGCCGCTGTGATATATTTGTCTTACTTACCCGAGTTGAATGTTTATTATGTTAAAGTGATAGGCGATAAAGGTATGGCTGGAGATGTACAACTCTTTTTTGAAAATAAATTGAAAAATACTAAAAATCGGATTTTATCTCCAACAAATATTTACCTACTCAACAAAGACGAAATGCGCGATGAAGCATTGGAGCAAATGCCAAAGATTGACTCACTACGCGTTGAGACAAGATACGCTGACAAGTATATGACTGTTTATTACTCTTTGCGCGAAGCAAAATACCTGTGGTGTGAAGACAATTTTGACAACAACGATAAACAAGCCGCTCCACAAGACTGCTACCTTGCCGATAAAAACGGTTTTATATTTGCTAAAGCTAAAGATAAAACTGCAGGATTGGTGGAGCTTAGCACAGCCCTCTTGGAAGATAAAAAGCGCAAAACACCCATAAAGCAGATTATAAATCACAAATATTTAGAAGCTGCGGATTATATATCAAAGACATTAAACGATAACGGCTACGAATTTTCTCGTATCCGGTTCACCGATGAAGGCGATGTCTTTATCAAACTTAGACAATTCATGATTAAAGCACGATTGGATAATTTGCAAAATAATCTGCAAAAATTTTTATTCATAGCAAAAACCGGGAACATAAAAAAAGATTTAAATAATATAGAATACATGGACTTGCGTTTTAAGAAAAAAATTTTTTATAAAGAGAAAAATGTTTCAATTTCTGAGAAAAAAGAAAAATAGGAATTTCTGGCAAGGTTTAAGCCGTCCAATACTCACCGTGGCGCCCATGGATGATGTGACAGATCTGGCATTCCGACAAATGTTTGCAAAACATGGTAAAGCACAAGATAAAATGCCCGTCTTGTTCACTGAATTCGTATCTTCAGATGGTCTGCTGTTGGCCGACAAAAAGGGGAAAAACAAACTTCTCAAGAAACTCTCATTTTATAAAAATGAAAAACCTATAGTCGCGCAGATATTCGGCGCTAATCCCGAGCGTCTTGCTGAGGCTGCAAAATTAGTCCAAAAGCTTGGATTTGACGGTGTAGATATCAATATGGGCTGTCCTGACAAGTCGGTTGAAAAAACAGGAGCCGGCGCCGCTCTCATAAACAACAAAGATTTAGCGGTACAGATAATAGAATCAGTTAAAAATAGTGTGTCAATCCCCGTATCTGTAAAAACTCGGCTCGGATATAATAAAACAGATAAAGATTGGATAGAGAGCATATTAAAAACCAAACCGGACGCGTTAATCATACATCTTAGGACAAGAAAAGAGATGTCTAAGGTCTCGGCGCACTGGGATGAGCTCTCGTGGATAACTCAAAGCAGAGACAAGATATCTAAAGAAACTCTGCTCATCGCTAATGGAGATATAAAGAGTGTCAAAGAAGCTAAGCGTAAAGCATCTAAATATGCCGTAGATGGGGTTATGGTGGGGAGAGGGCTATTTGGTAATCCGCTTTTCTTTACCGGCAAAAATCTAAAAAGAGAAGATAAAATTGAACTTTTAGCGGAACATATAAACATTTTTAAGAAAGAGTTGTTGGGAGTAAAATCTTACTCCGTGATGAAGAAACACTTTAAAGCTTACATTTCGGACTTTGATGACGCGCGCGCTTTGCGCGCGCGTCTAATGCAGACGAACACCCCTGAAGAAAGCTTACAGATACTAAAACAATATCAAGATAAAGCACTTTAATCCCGCCTGCGCTTGTGTTAAAATACAGCTATGACAGCAGTTGCTTTATACAGAAAATACAGACCCGAGACATTTGACGACTTGGTAGGACAAGACAGCGTAGTATCACTCCTTAAATCCGCAATAGATAAAGATAAGATAACACATGCCTACTTGTTTGTTGGCTCAAAAGGAGTGGGCAAAACGACTACCGCGCGCATTTTTGCAAAAGAGTTGGGGATATCTGACAAAGATTTATATGAGTTAGATGCCGCAAGCAATAGAAAAATAGATAATTTCAGAGACCTTAATGATTCTGTCCACAGTCTCCCGTTTGAGTCCAAGTACAAACTATATATCATAGACGAAGTGCACATGTTAACCAAAGAGGCGTTTAATGCCTTTTTAAAGACACTTGAGGAGCCACCGGAACATGTCATCTTCATTCTTGCTACAACTGAAGCGGAAAAACTACCTGACACAATCAAAAGTCGTTGTCAGATAGTAAACTTTCAAAAAGCCAACGAAAAAGCAATTACAACCGCTCTGCAGAATATAGCTAAACACGAAAACTTACACATAGACCCTGACGCCATAACCGCCATATCAATCATGTCAGAAGGCTCTTTCAGAGATGCAATCGGAATGTTGCAGAAAGCCATCACTGTATCGGACGGCAAAACAATAAGTGCTAAAGATGTTGAAAAGAGCATGAATATTGCTCCGGTAAGCGAGGTGTTAAACTTCTTATCTCATATACACAGCCAAGACTTAAAATCCGCGTTGGAACAGCTCCGCGAACTATCTAAAAACAATATCAACCCGGAATACTTTATACAGACTCTTATATACACAACAAGGCAAATCATCATCATGCGCTATCAAAACGACTCTACGAATGCGCAACTTGCCGAGTTATACACTTCTGATACTTTCTCTAAACTTCAAGCATTGTCAAAAGAGGCGTTAAATATAAACTCAAAATTACTGCGGGCTATGATAGAGTCTCTCGCGGATATGCAATACCTAAACAATGGATTTTTATCTCTTGAACTGCTACTGTTTGATTATTTAAAAAACAAATAGTATGAAGACAATATATGTAGTAAGACACGGCGAGAGCCAAGAAAACATAGACGGCATATTTACAGCGGGTAAATCACCTCTAAGTGAACAAGGACAAAAACAAGCAGAGGCTCTTGCAAAACGATTTGAGACCATAGATTTAGATATTATTTTCTCAAGTCATTTTAAACGTGCCGAGCAAACTGCAGATGCGGTAGCTAAACTCAAACAAACAGATAATCATGTGTTAGACTTTGTTTATGAACATTCATATTTGCATGACAGCTTTGAAGGAGCACCAAGAAGAGAAGGGAAAGTAAAAAGCATAAGAGACGCCATAAGAGCTTCTTGGCTAAAAGATAAGCCAAACGATGATGAGGTCAATGAGGGTTATTACGGGCTTCTGTCAAGAGTTGATAAATTTATAGACTTTATAAACGACAGAAAAGAAGACAGTATCTTGTTAGTTACGCACACAATGTTTATATACACTTTAATCACAAGAGTGATCTTTAAAGAGAAACTGACACCGTCTCTTGTATATACAACAAGACAAAATAGCCAACTCAGTAACTCAGGCATTACCATTTTCTTGGTAGATGATGAAAATAAATGGAAACTAAAAACCCTCAACGATGATTTGCATACCTAAACTTAAAATCTATATAACTACAAAGCTCTGGCGACTGAAGTGTTATTTAACTCTTGGCAAACTCTAAAAAATGTATATAATAGTCAAAGTTTGTTATTTTGAATTGCCGGGTCGTCTAAAGGTAGGACAGCGGGTTTTGGTCCCGTTAGTCGGGGTTCGAGTCCCTGCCCGGCAGCTAAGAATTCTTAAGCCCGAATGCGCATAGCATTCGGGTTTTAGAATTTCTCTGACGGAAGGGGCTCGAAAGGATTTGCGCGCGAAGCCCCAAAAGCGAATACTTGTAGCTTTTGGGAAGCAAATCCCGGGTAGGAAACTCTTAGCGCTTTTGGCGAACAAAGTGAGCCAAAAAGCTTAGAGTTTGACACCGAGTCCCTGCCCGGCAGCCAGTGGAGTTAAAGAGCAACACATTTGTGTTGCTCTTTTTACGACACTCTGACGGAAGGGGCTCGAAAGGCGAGGCCGGCGAAGCCCGAAACGCGAGAGCATGCAGCAACTCGGCATACAGGCCGGATATACTCACTTTATATAGCCCATTCCTGTGCTATACTATAGCCAATGAACCAAGACACTGCCTTAGATATACTAAAAACGGGAAGAAATTCTTTTCTTACCGGAGCGGCCGGCACGGGTAAAACATATGTATTAAACAAATACATCAAATGGCTTAAAGAACAATCAATACCGGTTGCGGTTACAGCTTCTACAGGCATAGCCGCCACTCATCTTTCAGGGCAAACCATTCACTCTTGGTCAGGAGTAGGAATTAAAGATGTTATAAGCGACTGGGACCTTGACGCGCTCTCTCAAAAGGAGCAATTAGTCAAACGCCTCAACAATACCGAAGTCTTAATTATAGATGAAATTTCAATGTTGCACGCCTCAACTCTTGATAATATCAACTTGATATTGCAAACTATCCGCAACTCATATGAGCCATTTGGAGGAATGCAAGTGGTTTTTTCAGGAGATTTTTTCCAACTTCCACCGATAGTAAAATACAACGATGAACACAGTATGGATACTGAAAGCATCTTTGCCTTTTCATCATCCGCTTGGACTCAAAGCAACCCGAAAATTCTGTATCTCACAGAACAATACAGGCAAAAAGACGAACTTATAGACATACTGAACGCTTTGCGAGAACAAAATCTCAACGAAGATTTACTGGGGCTTCTCAGAAACAGACTATCACATCAAGCCGCAGAAGGGGTGGTGCACCTGCACACTCACAACGCCAATGTTGACAAAATAAATGAGTCAAAGCTAAAAGAATTATCCGGAAGCCTATATGAGCACCCAATGACCTTGACAGGAAATAAGGCGCGCGCAGAAAACTTAGCGCGTAACATACTTGCACCTGAGCTACTGCGCCTCAAAAAGGGAGCTAGGGTCATGTTCGTAAAAAATGACCCTCAGGGCAATTTCGTAAACGGAAGTCTTGGCACAGTCACAAGGTTTTCATACGGCTTACCGGAAGTTGAACTGGACAACGGAAAGAAAATCCTCGCAGAGCCTGCTGAATGGAGAATAGAAAACGAATCAGGCAAAGCTATCGCAAGCGCCACGCAAATACCTATACGCTTAGCTTGGGCTATAACTGTCCATAAATCACAAGGCATGAGCATGGATGCCGCTCGCATGGATTTGTCAAAAAGTTTTGTCCCCGGGCAAGGTTATGTGGCCTTGTCTCGTGTCAGGTCTTTGTCAGGATTATATATTGACGGTTTAAATGATGCAGCTCTGCAAGTCAATGACCTTGTCTTTGAAAAGGACCAGTCTTTCCAGAGCAGTTCTCTGACTCTTGATAAGATTTTCAATAACTATTCCGACAAGAAAAAAAGCGATTTGATATCAGAATTTGTATCAGCACGTCGAAAAGAAAATCCAAGTAAAATAGCTACGCATGCCCAAAGTCTGGCTCTACTTCAAGCCGGCAAAAGTATTAAACAAATCGCAAAGTTGCGCGATCTGAAAGTCAGCACAATTATCAACCATTTAGAGAAGGCGCAAGACGAAGGCGAGCAATTTGACATTTCAAAAGAGCTTAAAGGGATTGAGCTTAAAGAGATATTTACCCAATTCAAACATAAAGGATTTGCCAAATTATCTCCAATACACAAAGCCTTAAAAGCTAAATATGACTTTGAAACATTGAGGCTTGCGAGAATTCAATATATTTTTTCTCTACAACAGCCAAAGTGAGCCTGAACCGGTCGCGCTACTTCAACTTCTTTAAGTAACTGATGAGCTTGCTTTGCGCTATTATTTTCTGATTTTGAGTAGCCACATTTCTGACTATCACCGTGGAGTCTATGGCTTCTTTGTGGCCAAGCACTATTACATATTTTGCGCCTTTTTTCTTTGCTAAAGCGTATTGTTCCAGCAAAGAAAGTTCCGATACCGCATGATATACATCGATTTTGGATTTTATCATCTCTTCAAGTAATTTTGTCGCCTGTGATTTTGCCAATACCCCAATCTGTAAAAAGTAAAATTTACAACTGTCACCGGGTTTTGATTGTGTGTCTTGTATTTTATATTTTCTTCCTTGGCGCTTTATCTTGAAACGCAAAGACACTACGGATTTGTCCAATTGATAAAGAGAATCTATCGCATTGTCATAACGACCACCTGAAGCAATCAGGCGCTTTTCGTCATCGTCTTGTGTGTATATATTAAACATCAAATGCTTGCGGATTTTTGGATTGCCTAACATGTGAGGATTTAAATAATAATTGATTCCTATTTTGTCCATATAATCCAAGAAAAGGTAAAGGTGCTTTTGAGCGTAGTCTGAGAGATAATCCATAAGACTTGGAGCGGCATCTGCGAGTTCATGTCCCATATTCACTAACAGACCCAGAGACTTGTTAATCTTAGCATCAAGTAAAGCTTCCAACGCATCAGCGGGAAGAGATTTTTTGTTTCTCTTTAGAAAGCGTCTTACATCTTCAAGGTATTTCTCTGCGCTATCTTTGTCTCCAATTGAGTTAACTTCAAGCAGTATATTTTTATTAAACAACTTATTCAATAAAATCGCAGCCATAGATACTAAAAATGCTTCAGCGAAAGGGTCTTTCTCACCAAAGAAGTGAATACCGTATTCTACATATTGACTCTTAGATGACTTCTTTAAATCAGGTAAGGTATAAAACTGCGCCTTTGACGACTTGTGCAGAAGTTTCGTGTCTTTGGCAAATTTTTTTACCATAGACAGCATGTATTTTTCTATTTCTGAGAGTTCGCCGGGGTCTGTGTTTGCTTTCAATTTACCGGTTAAATCTTTTGGATTGTCGTCTGGGAAAACCAGATTATCAATTGAAACAAAACCATAAAAAGCAAGCGTCTCATTCATTGCTTTTATTAAATCAACCGTGTTTTGTATTTTTAGGTCTTTTAAATCTAACATTGAACAAATGTTACAAATTTAGCGCTTTTGGTAATCAGCATAAGCTGCCGGGAAAAGATTAATTTCATTAAAAGGGAAAAGGCGCAATATAGGCCTTCCCACAATAGCGCTGCGCTTAAGAGGCCCCCACATCCTGGAGTCATAACTACCGGCTCTATTGTCGCCCATGACAAAATATTCATCATTTTCAAGTTTTCTTTTAAGGTTGCGGTATGAGCGATTTTCCGGGGCTATGTAAGGTTCTTTCAACTCAAAACCTTCTTTGTATTTATTGTTGTAAATTATGACTCTTCCATCTTTAATCTCTACAGTTTCACCCGGCAAACCGATAATTCTCTTTATGAAAAACTTATGATTTTCAACCGGAGCGACAAAGACTACTACATCTCCGCGCTGGGGTTCATGAAGAAACTTGTAAGTAAACACATCGGTAATCAAATAATCCCATGACTCAAAGGACGGATCCATGGATGAGCCGCTAACCATGAAGGGTTGTCCCAGATATGTCCTGATAGGTATCACTATAGCTAAAACTATAATCAAAGTGGTCAATAACGACCAAATTTGTCCGGCCAAACCCTGCTTGCCGATATTCGTTTTGGCAGTTTCAGAAGCAGTTTCTTCAAGTTTGGAAGATTTGTCTTTGCCTGTGAGCGGTTTCTCAAAATCTTGGTTCTCGTTATTCCGAGCTTGTTCTTTTTCTTTACCCAAGATATTCATGTTCGATATAATAGCATACAAATGCATATTGACACAATTGATTCAATATGTGAGAATGTGCGCCATGACACTCATAGTTGAAGGAAAGACTATCGCCCAGGATATATATCAAGATCTTGGCACCCTTGTGCGCGAAAAAGGGCTTGCCCCTGTTTTGGACATATTTTGGGTGGGTGATGACAAACCTACAGAGACTTTTGTTCGCATAAAAGAGTCAAAAGCAAAAGAGATTGGAGTTCTCTTCCGCGAGCACCACTACCGAACAGATGAGATAAGGCAGGAAGATTTGATAAGTAAAATCAGGAATTCCAAGGCAAATGCGGTAGTAGTCCAACTTCCTTTACCTAAAAAGTTTAATGTTGAAAAAATATTATCTTCCATATCACCGGAGCAGGATATAGACTTGTTAAACCCGGATACATTTTCCGTATTTAAAAATGCCAAGTTGCAAGATTTACAAAATATAATATTGCCACCTGTGGCAGGAGCTGTTCTAAGAATACTTAAAAAATATGATGTATCTACAAACGCCAAAAGAGTTGCCGTAATAGGTAATGGCAAACTCGTTGGCCAGCCTGTGAGCGCTCTTTTTTACAAAATGTCTTTTGCAGAGCTATCTGTCTTGGATAAAGATACAAATCCGGAGGAATTCAAAGCTGTCTTAAAAAGTGCGGATATCGTGGTCTCAGGCACAGGCATCGCCAATATCGTAACACCGGAACTTATAAAAGAAGGAGTGGTCTTGATAGATGCCGGGACATCCAGCCAAAAGGCAAAAGGTGTGCATTTGGGCGACATTTCTGCGGACTGCGCGCAAAAAGCTTCGCTTTTTGCGCGCAGTCCGGGCGGCGTGGGT
This sequence comes from uncultured Candidatus Saccharibacteria bacterium, assembly GCA_964409155.1. Classification (GTDB taxonomy): domain Bacteria; phylum Patescibacteriota; class Minisyncoccia; order Phycocordibacterales; family UBA2100; genus S143-145. Next base: position 11,182 of record CAYPCF010000013.1, read on the forward strand.
CCTATCACTGTCGCCATACTTTATGAAAACCTCATAAAAACTATGTTATAATATCGCGCATATGAAAAATAAAAACATAATATATACATTGGCGCTACTTGTAATTCTACTTGTGGCAGGATACGGGGTTTATTATAAATACTTTAATAACTCAAACAATATGAATCAAAAGACAACAGAGCAATCCAACAAACCACAAATAGAAGACTTAGACCCCAAACTAAAAACACTTAAAAAGAAAGTTATCAAAAAAGGACAAGGTAGAGCGATTGAGAAAGGCGATGTGGCGTATGTAATTTACGCCGGCTTCTTAGCTGACGGAAAAGTTTTTGATAGTAACGCTACATCAGGCAAAGCTATAGGATTCCCGATTGGAGTTGGTGCTGTTATTAAAGGTTGGGACCAGGGTCTATTGGGAGCAAAAGAAGGAGAAGAGATGATACTTGATATACCTGCTGATATGGCATACGGTCAAAAAGGTGTGCCGGGGCGCATCCCTGCCAACTCTCCGCTAAGATTTGATATCTTGGTAGTAAAAGTACTATCTAAAGAAGAAGCGCTTAAACTATCCCAAAAGCAGTCCGAAGCAACTACAACAGATGCTAAAAAGTCAGAAGCGCAGACAACGAACAAATCTAAAAAATAATTTCTTGAGATTCGCGCAAACGAAGATTACACAATATTTGAAAATTTGATATGTTATAATGACGTAAGGTCGTTTATAAGTAATAAATTTTAAATATGGAATTAAAATTAGTTATAGAAATACTAACGGTGGTGCTTGGAGCGGGCACAGCCTATGCATGGTATCAATTTTACAATGTTGTTCGCAACAAGTGTGACACTTGTTCTGTTGGCCTACATCAAAGTCCGTTTAAGTCAAAGTGTTTCGTCGGGGCAATCTTTTTCTCAGTTGCTTTTGCTCTGTCTTGTTACGCTCTTTCAATGGCTATGTAAAGCCAACAACAGTAACTCTTATAACAAACAGTCTCGGAATATTCTGAGACTGTTTCTTGTTTAGACAAATCAAAAAACACATCCATTCCTAATCATCTTCGGAAAATTTATTCAATATTTCTCTTAGC
>CAYPCF010000014.1:0-11145 GCA_964409155.1 uncultured Candidatus Saccharibacteria bacterium
TTCACTGCAAATCCAAATATTGTATCTAAAGCTATAAATGCAGATGTTAAATATCTTCAAGAAACACGAAAATTATTCGGGTTAAACGATGAAAAAAGCGTTAGTGATTACTTTGATGCAAATACAAGAAACATGATTAACAGATATGGAAAATGTACAGGAAGATTTTTGGGTTATCATAGACATGTACATAACGGCATCTTTGGGGAATATATAGATAAATATCCGCACCCATATTTTGCAAAAGAGATACCGACAACAGACAAGTTTGCCTACAAATTAATGCATGCACTAAAAACACTCGAGCTCCGTTATGCGAAGGATTATGGAGTTGCACCAGACATAATTCAAAAGATAGCAGTACAAGCTAAACAATATGAGAATTAATCTACAATAGATTCAAATCTCAATCCCTGCGCCTCCGCTACAATAAACACTCTGAGAGGCAAGCCATTGGAGCTGCGCTCATTTATTAGCTTAAATTACATAGTCACCATATTTACAACACCCCTTTCATACAAAGTAGCATCTTGTGCAAAGATAGGATTAGTTTTTCCGTATCTTCCCAAGATAGCGAGTGGTCTGTAATGGAAAGTCCTTCTTGATCCATTTTCCCTTTACAATTTATGTCTTGTCTTCCATCTTTTATAAAAGACTCTATCATTAAACCTTTTATATGTTTGTTTAACAACTCGTCTTTCTTTTTTAATTTTAAAACATATTTTGCGATATCTATTTGCTTTTTGTGATTTTTTTGAGAGTTTGCGTGATTTGTGTCTATTATTATAGAGAGGTCTTTAACTCCTGCCTTTTCTGCCAAGTACAGATGTGATTTTATGTCTTTTTCTTTGTAGTTTGGCTTTCTGCCACCGCGCAGAATTAAGTGTGATGCATCATTCCCGTTAGAACTTATAAGCTCGCCTTCAAGGTAAAAACTTGCAGGCGCCCTTGTTGCCAAAACTGAGTTTATAGCTACCTGCTCATCTCCTGAGCTTGGGTTTTTGACGCCTACTGCAAAATCACGCGTTGCTCCGTAGTTTCTGTGCTCTTGATCCTCTGAGCTCCGCGCTCCAAGCGCTACATAGCTCAAAAAATCCTCGTAGTAATGCGTGATCGGCAAAAATAGCGCCTCATCCGCTATTGCAAGGTCAAGAGTAACTATCTTTTGCATGAGTTTTTGAACCTCTTTTACCCCCTTTTTAATATCTTCATCTTTACACGGATCCGGTTGCACAGCCAAGCCCTTCCAGCCAAGATTTGTTCTCGGCTTTTGTGTATAAACGCGCATCACAAGCTTTAAATTCTCAAGTTCATTTTGCAAAGCCTTTAGTCTTTTTGCATACTCAAAAGTTGCCTTCTCGGGCCATGCGCTACACGGACCGACAATAAGCAAAAACCTATCGTCCTTGCCTTGTAAAATATCTTTTATCTCTTTTCTATGCTTTTTAACTATATTTTTCTCTTGCGCGCTTAAAACAGGCTTGCTTAATGAAACTTTTCTCATAAACAAATTCTATTTAACTCTTGGAAGTACTAATGCCTTCTCTGCTTTTTCTAAAATACTTTTTGCTCTATCTTGCGCACCTTGCAGTACTTCGGCATGAGCACCGCGATACATATCCTCACTATACACTTCTTGCAACGCTTCAAGTGCGTCTTTGTATTTCATTATCCATTTTTTCGCTCTATTTATAACTTCCATTTGACCTTCATCTGAGTCTGAAAACAGCGATGAAGGGTCTTGGCTCACAAAAGTGTCTATACTTGACCGTAGATTATCATATATGTCCGAGAATTTAATCATAATCAATAGCGTGTCACCACTTGCCCATATACCTTTTATCCATTCTTTGTATTTTTCAGTTTTCTCATCGTCTTCATCAATCTCAGGCTTACTTAGACAATTCAAATAATGTCTAACCTGCTCACCGTATTGATTCTCCACAACTGCAAGAGCTTTATCTCTATCTGCGCTTTGATGCAGCCGGTCAGCCTGATCCTCAACAGAGTCATGCAGAAGACAAGCTAGTAATGCATAGCTTATTTTATCTATATCATGACTTTCTAATACCGTATTATTCTCGGATAGCCAGTTTGCAAAGTATGAGCTGACTCTCAAAATGTGAGATATGTATGGCTTATTCTCAAATTTTCTCCATTGTTCTGTGTGCAAATAATGAGCATGCAGTAGCGCTTTCAAGATCATATCTTTATGCTTGTCGTCAAAATTCAACTTGTCAGATAAAGAACGGAAAGCAGACATAAAATCCTGAACAGCCCTTTTGTCAAAATATATCCCAAACTTGCCGGCAACAGCATCTAAATCTCCATTCTTAAGTGAGTGTAAAAGCTGATCAAAAGAATCTTCAAGAAATATTTTGATCTCATCATTACTCATACCCTCACCTGTTATCCGTTCAATTCTTTTATTTTTATTCCATGCTTTTTCAGTATTTCCTCAAACTCTTCTCTTTCTATAGTTTCTTTTTCTATAAGCGTGTTTGCTATCTCATCTAACAAAACTCTGTGCTCAGCTAAGATATTTTTCACCTTTTCTTTTGTTGCTTTAATGATCCTTTGCACTTCATCATCTATCTTTCTTGCTGTCTCTTCCGAGTATGGCTTCTCTCCAAATTGAGCTTTTTCACTGTCGTAGGCTACAGTCCCCAAAGCCTCAGACATGCCCCAACGCGCAACCATGGAGCGCGCAAGATTTGTCAAGACTTCAAGGTCGTTTGAAGGTCCTGTTGTAACATCCCCAAAAATCATCTCTTCGGCAACATAGCCTCCAAGCGAAGTCGCAATATCGTCTAAGAATTCTTTTTTGCTGTGCATTTTCTTATCTTCAAGTGGAAGCTTCAAGGTATAGCCCGCCGCTCTGCCACGAGAAATGATTGATATCTTGTGTACCGGATCTGAGTGCTCAAGCACGCTTGCAACAAGCGCGTGCCCCGCCTCATGATACGCTGTTATCTTCTTTTCCTTTTCTGACAACACATGGCTTTTTCTTTCAGGACCAAGCATAACTTTCTCTATTGAGCGAATAAGGTCGTATTGGGTGATTTCTTTTCTACTCTCACGCGCCGCCAAGATGGCCGCCTCATTCATAAGATTTGCCAAATCTGCGCCGGAAAAGCCGGGGGTTCTCTCTGCTATCACTTTTAAATCCACATCTGCATGCAAAGGTTTTTTGCGCGCATGAATTTTCAATATTGCCTCTCTGTCTTTTCTGTCGGGAAGATCAATAGTCACCCTCCTGTCAAACCTTCCGGGGCGAAGCAAAGCGGTATCTAAAACATCAGGTCTATTTGTCGCAGCCATCACTATCACTTGATCATTTGGCTCAAAGCCATCCATCTCAACCAGAATTTGATTCAAAGTTTGCTCACGCTCGTCATTTCCTCCGCCCATGCCCGAGCCACGAGCTCTACCGACCGCGTCTATCTCATCTACAAATATAATTGCCGGCGCGTGTTTCTTCGCTTGTTGGAAGAGATCTCTTACACGCGATGCTCCAACACCTACAAACATCTCTACGAACTCAGAACCTGAGATTGAAAAAAACGGCACACGTGCCTCACCTGCAACGGCACGCGCCAGAAGGGTTTTTCCTGTCCCGGGGCTCCCCATGAGTAAAACACCTTTTGGGATACGAGCTCCGATTTGCAGAAACTTTTTCGGGTTTTTAAGAAAATCCACTATTTCTTTGAGCTCTTCTTTTGCCTCTTTTGCGCCGGCAACATCTTTAAAAGTTACTTTTTGATTTTTGTCATCCGGGTCAATGAAGCGAGGTTTTGCCTGCCCAAAAGAGAAAGGTTGCATACCCGGCCCACCCTTCATTCCTCTTGTTAAGAAAAACAAAATGCCAAATATAACCAAAACAGGCAAAAGTGCCGGCCCAAGAACCGAGAACCAGTATTTGAAGCCTCCCGGGTCTTCTATTTTGATTTTTACAGCTGACAACTCAGATGCGCTAACGCCATAGTTCTTTAAAGACTCCGTCAGAGATGATTCCGGCTCTTTTTTAACTGTTTTCATTTTCTTGCTGTCTTTTTTGCCGGAGAAGAAATCAGAAATCAGTTGGTAGTTTAGCATGTGTTGAGTTGTGATATCTTGTGTTTCTGAAGAATCTTTCTTAGAAACAGCTATATCATTGTATAGCACATCTAAATAATTCCCTTTCACTTTTATTGCTTCCACCTTTCCTTTTTTGATGTCTTGAGCCAACTCAGACAAAGATATCTCCTTGGCAGCAGACCAGTTACCTGACACCGCGGAAAACACAGATAGTAAAATTGAGAAAATAAAAAAAGTCACAATCAGCTGCAAGATGATACTGTCTTTACCACCGCCACCGCCTGAAAGTTGCGGTTTTTTAGAACTTTTTTTCATATTATTTTTTAAACTTATTTTTGTTTGTTTTTTCTTAGTCATCCAGCTAACGATACCATAAAAGCATTTAAAATTAAAGTGTTTTTGTGATAGTATAAACGCATGCAATTTTTTGCAAAAAATAAAAAAGCGTATTACGACTACGAGATATTAAAGACTTATGAAGCCGGCGTGGTTTTGTTTGGTTTTGAAGTCAAGTCTATAAAATCAGGAAAGACTTCTCTCAAAGGAGCGCGTGTCGTTATTCGTGGAGGAGAAGCATTTTTAATAGGGGCAAGCATAAGTCCGTATCAAGTTGCAAATACACCGAAGGATTATGACCCTGAAAGGGCAAGGAAGCTGCTGTTGAATAAAAAAGAATTGAATGAATTAATAGGTAAAGAACAACAAAAAGGCTTGACCTTTCCCGCCTTATCATGGTATAATAAAAGAGGTTTGATTAAACTTGAGTTCGCAGAAGCTCGTGGGAAAAAGAAATACGATAAACGCGAAAAAATTAAACGCAGAGATAGCGAGCGAGATCTTAAACGTTCTTTGAAATACAGCTAGCCCGAAGCTCCCATATTGCGGTGTTGCGCGCATGCGCGCAACACCGCAATATGGGGATGACGGGCTTCGCCGGGTGGATTCGGTTTGTTTGACCTGCGCGGTAAGTCAGGTCACTTTGACGACCACAAATAAGTGCAAAAGCACGTCAAGCAGTAGCATCCTTCGTGATGCCTCCTGCACTAGCACTTGCATAATTCATAATCAAGTGCCATCTTTAGGGTCCACGCCTTCCAAACCCTAAGGGTGTCATAAATATGAAGGCTTAGTTTGTCGTGCTCCAAGCGACAAATGAAATAACGGATAGCTCGCAAAACATTTTTGTTTGTTTTTAAGTTATGCGGGTGAATCTTTAAAACAAACTAGACCGCGTAGATGGTCAAGCAGATCCCACCCGAACGGGGGTTCAACTCCCCCCATCTCCACAAAATTAAACCCGCCTAAAATAAAGGCGGGTTTTAAATAAATATTCAAAATAAATAAAAACAAAATGCGTAAAAACTCCTACACTTTATTACACGTGTTTTAAAGTGTAGGAAATACAAAAACCACTCACAGTCAATAATATATTCATACACATAAAATCGCACCAATTAAAAATCACATTACAATTTAAATAGCTTTACCCATGATGCCGGAGCATCTTTTTTGTGTACTTTTAATAAAATTAAATACGAATCCAAATCTTTATACCTATTTAAAAAAGAGTAGAATTCCTTTGTGATACTTGGAGCAATATAAGTGCTGTGTTGCACCTTCTGGAAACCCACCTCCTTTAACATATCTCTCAAAAACCCTCTTAACCTATGTTGTTTGTTTGGTATATCAAAAATTACAACGTGCCAAAAAGAATCCCAACGTTTCATGGAATTGTTTATAGTCTTACGATTCTTTTCAGCAATACACATTAGCTCATTTTGCAAATCTAAGAGTTCTCTGGCAAATCGCGTCAATCTGATCTTATCACCGCGCAAATTCACAAGACCTTTCTTTTGTAACAAATATATAACTCACTTACATTTCATTCTCCAATTATAAAATTCACAAACATACCTAAACAATAATCAACTAAACCTAACAAACAATAAAAAACCAATAAGAAAATCACCAGGTCCAATTTCATCTAAAATCTGAAACTCCAGATGTCCTATCCTTATACTTTTAATTTTATTTACAAAATCCAAAAATTTCATAGTATATGATTAGTTGGCTAATGTGTTTATAAAATTTAAACTACAATATTAAATCTACTTGTTTCATAAAATCATGTTCGCAACTCATATGTTCTCATGTATTTCATATATACTACATTTTATTACACGTGTTTTAAAGTGTAATTTAGCGAACCAAGTTATACGGCTCTAAAACTAATCGTATTCATAGCGCATAGGAGCGGCTTTGACTAGTCTTACTATCTCGTCTATGTCGTCTTCTATGCGGTAAAGATTTACGTCTTCCGGAGACACTGTCTGGAATTTACTCACAAGATTCTCCTGAATAAAATCATGCAACGGCTCCCAATATGCCCTACCCACCAACACGATGGGCAATCTTGGAATCTTTTTTGTCTGCACCAAAGTTAAAATTTCAAAAAATTCATCCAGTGTCCCGAAGCCTCCCGGGAAAACCAAAAAAGCCTCAGCCGAAAACACCATGCTCACCTTTCTGGTAAAAAAGTAGTGAAACTCCAGCTGATCTGTTATGTATGGATTCAAAGACTGTTCTCTGGGAAGCTGAATATTAAACCCAACCCCTTTTCCACAGGCTTCTTTTGTGCCACGATTCCCGGCTTCCATGATACCCGGTCCACCTCCCGTGATTACGGTAAAACCTTCTTTGCACAAGAGCTGCGCAATCCTGCGAGCTTTCTGATAATAAGGGTTGTCTTCATGAAAACGAGCCGACCCAAAAAATGTTACTGACTTCGGATATTTACGTAATTCTAAAAAACCATCAACCAACTCCTCTTTCATCCTCTCTACTCTATCTTGAAGTTGCCCGTCAAGATCTTTGTTAAATAATTCCCTTTCGGGAGCTTGTGTTTTGTTTTTATCATTTTGCATGAAGCTTATTATAACAGATTAAATAACAATAAAAACAAAAGATGGATACTGCAAGTTATATTATCCCCATTTCTTCAAATCATCATGGAACTTCTTCTCAAACAGCTCCCAAGATGCAAGAAATAACGCAGCCAAAGTTGGACCTATAACCAGACCGGCCATACCGAACTCCGCCAAAGCGCCTAAGACAGATAGAAATATCAGCAAATCCGGCAGGTTTGTGCCACGACCTACCAATACCGGTCTCAGTAGGTTGTCAACTGTTCCGATAAGAAAGAGGCCGCCGAAAGATAGAACTAAAGTTCCTGTGACATCTCCGTTTATAAATAAAATCAATGCCGCAGGCGCCCAAATAATCGCAGGACCCACAGCAGGAATAAACGCAAAAAGCATCATCAGAGCCGCCCACACAACAGGGCTTTGTATTCCAACTATCCAGAACAAAATACCACCTATAGCCGCTTGAACTAAAGCCATCACCAATGAGCCTTTAAATACCGCTCTAACCATAGCGGAAAACTTCCTCAAAAGATATTCTTCATTACGAGACCCCAAAGGTATAACATCCATAATCTTTTTTACCCAAACCTGCCCATCTTTAAAGAAAAAAAAGAGAATATATAACATCACAAAAAACTTCAGCAAAAAATCCACACTGAGTTTCCCTACCCCGTAGGCAAACTGACTTATACCTGTGCCGTAAGCGGCCAAAAAAGACTTGAGTTGATCCTGAACACTCTCCGGGTTTATGTTGATATGAACAACATTCTTAAGAGTAGAGGCTAAATGCTGCAAGTGTTGGCTCGCGTCACTGCTTTGAACTAAAACATAATATAAACTCTGCAATTCTTTAAGAAAAACCGCCAGTAAAACGGAACTCGGCAAGATAATAAGCAGCAAAACTGACAATAAACTAAAAGAAGCGGAAATCGCATCTTTAAATCTAAGCTTGCGGAACAACTTCAAAAAATACTCATGAATCGGCATAAAAACAATAGCAAGAACCAGTGCCCAAAAGATTGGCATTACATAAGCGCGCAATGTCCATAAAAATCCGACGCTTATTAAAAACAAAACCGATAAAAAGGCAAAATTTTGCACCGTTTTAAATTGCATACCTTGATTATAACACAAATTTTACCGGGATAATACGAACAAATGTGGCAAACGCAGCTAATGCAACTTGTTTTTTTCTAAAAATATAGTATAGTTATGTTAGCGCCATGGGCGCGTTTTAATTTATTTTGCAAAGTGCCAAAAATACAAATAAACGAGAGCATTAAATCACCTGAGCTTAGAGTTATAGGACCTGAAGGAGAGAATTTTGGTGTCTTAAAAACTCGTGAAGCGTTGAGTAAAGCGCAAGAGTTAGGTTATGACTTGATAGTTATATCACCTAAGGCCAAACCGCCGGTTGCCAAGATTACCGACTATGGCAAATATAAATATGAACTCAAACGCAAAAACCGAGAGATAAAAGCCAAATCAAAGTCAACCGAGACAAAAGTAACTCAAGTAAAAATCGGAACAGGTGAAAATGACATGCTCAGAAAGGCAAAAAAAGTGGCAGAATGGATTAAAGACGGGCATCGCGTCAAAATAGATTTGTTTCTCTGGGGGCGCTACAAATACATGGAATTTGAGTTCCTTAAAGACAGATTGGAAAAATTCCTTGCAATTATCCCAGAATCATATAAAATAGCTGACGACATCAAAAAAAGTCCAAAAGGCTTAACCGTCATCATAGAAAAAAGCAAGACTAAAAAATAACAATTTTATTTATGAAAACAAATAAAGCGTACAGAAAAAGAATTAAGGTGACCAAAAACGGCAAGCTCCTTGCGCGCGCTAAAGGTCAAGACCACTTTAACGCTAAAGAATCCGGTGAAGCGCAACACGGCAAGAGCCGATATAATGTGATAAATTGGAGCGCAAAAATCAAAAGACGTTTTTTGTCTGGCATTAAATAATTTAATACTATAAATAAGCTTATGGTTAGAGTTAAAAGAGGAATAATTTCAATGAAGCGCCGTCGCAACCTTCTCAAAAAGACGAAGGGTTACAGATACGGCAGAAGCACAAAAGAACGAGAAGCAAAGCAAGCATTTATCAAAGCAGGATCTTATGCTTTTGCTCACCGCAAAACAAAAAAGAGAGATTTTAGGAGGTTGTGGACAATCCGTATCAATGCAAAAGTAAAAGATTTGGGCATGTCATACAGTAAATTTATCCGAGCCCTAAAAGATAAGAACATAGAACTTGACAGAAAGGTCTTGTCTCAAATCGCCAAAGACTATCCGCAAACTTTTGAAGCAATCTTTAATAAAGTGAAGTAATCCTGACTCAACGGTTAAAAGCGCCGCTAACGCGGCGCTTTTAACAAAGAAAACTTAATCTGACAGATCAGGCGGATTGTCAAAAATGTTTATTAGATATTGATATATCTCATTTTGAGATAATTCATAGAAATATTTGTGCTCTCTGTGTAATTTCTTCGCTAGCGCCTTCCCCACAAAACGCCAATGCCAGGGCTCATACATATAGTATGTATTTTCTTTTGGGTATGAAAGAATAAATCCATATTTCCAAGCATTATCTTGCAACCATTTGAACTCGTCTGTCTTATCAAAATCAGTCGTAAGTGACGCAGAATCATTGACAATATCTACAGTCGTGCCAAGTTGATGCTCTGAGTAACCCTGATCTGCAGAGAACTTGTTTGCGCCTGAGCCGTATTGTTTTAAATATCTGCCTTTCAGGTATTTTTGCTGACTAAATGACCTGTAAGCTGACACAAGTTTCGGATTTAAACCATCTTTTCTCATATCAGATAACATAGCCAACAAAAACGGATAGACTTCCGTCTTAATTTGTAAGGTATGTGAGCTCCGCACAAAGCTCGAGTCTATATATCTCAGGCTGGTCGGCGCATAGTTTTCATTCAGAAAGAACACTTTGGAGTATTTCGCCAGAAGCATCTTGTCGGCATCGGCCTTCTTTTTATATATCTCTACGGATTTTGCGGCCTCATTGACGGCTTTCATCAGTCCGCTATATTTTTTCTCAAGATCTTTGTTTCCTTCATTAAGAGCTGCGATAAGAGTCTTGTGAGTCTCAATCAATGCATCCTTTTTTGACATCTCTTCTTTTAAAGCAGAAACTTCTTTTGCATTAAAAGCCAATTTCTTCTTCAGCGCAGCGATGCGCTCTTGAGCAACGGTAAGCTCTCGTGATTTTGTTGAAAAAAACCAAGAAAGCGCAGCTAAAGAAAGCAACAAAATCACGACGAGTCCAAGTAAGATATATTTGAAAATTTCTGCCTTTCCTTTTGTTTGCATTGTGGCTATTTTAACACAGTTTCTATAAATCCAAATCTATTACATCTCCGTTTTGCGGAACCATCGGCTCAAGCCCAAGATAATCATGCACTCTCTGCGCCAAGAAAAGACTTGACCTGTTTTCTCCGAGAGCTACGAACACACGATCTAGGCTGTCCTGGGATTCTGCAATCGCTTTCAGTAGCATATCCCTGTCAGCATGAGCCGAAAAACCTCTTATGCTCACTTTCTTTGCGCGAACCTTGACCCATTCATCTTCAACAAATATCTTCTTGACTCCGTCTTGAATCTTTCTTCCTATGGTCCCCACTCCTTGATACCCAACAAACAAAATGATCGCATTCTTGTCTCCAAGTATCGCTTTTTCATGTAGCAAGACTCTGCCTCCGGTTGACATACCTGAGCCGGCAAGGATAACCTTAGGTGCGCTTTCTTTAAGCAAGCGCGCCGACTCCTTTGGACTATGAATATCTTTAAAGATTGGGAAGTTAAATATATCATCACCTCGCTCTATTTGCTCACGTATCTGCTTGCGCAGCAAATGTTTATACCGCCTAAATACATCTGTTACTTTACTCGCCAATGGAGAATCCAAAAAGACTTTGATTGGAGGCACCTGACCGCTTTCTATCAAATTATTCATTTCAAGAAGAAGTATCTGGGTACGCTCCAAAGAAAATGTCGGCACGAGAACGGTTCTGTGCTTGTTTACGGCCTCAAGTAGCACATCTTTTAATATTTCAACTCTCTGTGCTCTCTCCTCATGCAGACGATCGCCGTAGACACTCTCAATGATCATGTAATTT
>CAYPCF010000015.1:0-3991 GCA_964409155.1 uncultured Candidatus Saccharibacteria bacterium
ACAAGTAAATACCACAGCGGCGCCGTTAAAATCCTTATGAGCTATTGAATTATATCTTGATTTTCCAAATTTCATTTCAAGCTTCTGCAAAGAAATCCGAGCCATCCGACTCAAATCTGCACCAAAATCAACTAAATTAATATTAGGCGAATTCAACCATTAATTGCAACTAACTAATAATTCTTTAGAACACTCTTTGGGTATTTCCCATTGCAGCGCTTTTCTGGGTCGCTCGTTAAGCAAGTTTTGCACGCGACGTATCCGGTAAGATGAGACCTTTCAGAAATCGGTTCCTTTCGGAAAGAAGTTGCGAATAAGTCTGTTACTGTTTTCGTTTGTTCCTCTTTGCCACGGACTTGCAGGATCGACAAAAAATACTTTCACTTATCTTTGGTAAAGAGGCGATGTTCACTCATCTCTTTGCCTTGGTCGTGCGTGAGCGAACGAAGTAACGCTTTTGCCTTGTACCAATAATCTGTTGATTTTTTCATGATAAACCAACGTGAGTTTCTTTGCTTTTTTCATATACAATTATGTTACAGCAATTACAATTAGAAGTTGAGAGTTTCTAATCTAAGTCTAGCTCATCTAAACTTACCTTCTCAAGATCGGGCACAGGTATGGCGCCTAATGCTCGGAAAAGTGGATTTAATAAAAATGAGTAATAGAAATCTTGATCTACCAAGACACTGGACACTCTCCTTTTTGCTGTGTATGCGAATACTATTTGCGGATCAACTAAGGCCTGATGATTAGGCAAGATTAAAACCGGGCCTTCTTTGTTTATTTTATCTAAGCCCTCTACGCGCACCCTATAACGACTTGCAAGTAATATCTTATAAATAGCTGCAAAATATCGTAGCAAACGCTTCCGCATATGTCTTATATCCTATCATAAAGTAAATCGCGCGCAAAAATAAAAACAAGTGCCACCCATTGCGACACCGTCTTTTATGTAAGATGACTTTTTAATAATTGTAGCGGGGCCTGGATTTGCACCAGGGTCTCGAGGTTATGAGCCTCGCGAGGTACTACTCCTCCACCCCGCTATACCGCAGTAGTTTAAAACAAAATAAATAAAAGTCAATATTTAACTTCATTGTAATCATGTATTTTGCACAAACAAATCTGCTAAGCGCAGAGTTTTCAATAACATCCACTTTCTCTTTTCTATTATAATTGACCAAGTCTATCACCCTTACAAAAAAGCGCGCCTCCGGCGCACTTTTTTACTTTCTTTTGCCAACACGTCTTCTTCTGACAATAAGTTTGTTTGAGTATTTCTTGGCTTTGCGTGTTTTTTGACCCTTTCCTGCCGGCTTACCCCATTTTGTTCTCTGGCGTCTGTGGCCACGCCCCGCCTTTCCTTCACCACCACCGTGTGGATGGTCAACAGGGTTCATCACCGCTCCACGAACGGTAGGTCTTATACCCATGTGCCTTGAGCGACCTGCCTTACCTATGACTACAAGTTTGTGCTCGTCATTTGACGCTTCTCCTACGGTAGCCCATGCTGTACTTAACACCTTGCGCACTTCTGTAGATGGCATTTTCAAGTGAGTATATCCGGCATCATGCGCCAACACTTCAGCAAAGTTTCCGGCGCTACGAGCCAGTTTAGCTCCCCCGTTCGGTTTAATCTCTATGTTATAGACAAAAGTTCCAACCGGCATTTTAGCGAGAGGCAAGCGGTTACCCATCTTGACCTTTGCGTTTTCAGATACTGTAAACTCATCTCCCACTTTCATGCCTTTAGGCACCACTATGTACCTGCGCTCCCCATCTGCGTACAAAGCAACTCCGATAAAGGCGCTTCTGTTTGGATCGTATTCTATTGTCTCCAATTTTGCAGGTATGTCTTTCTTGTTGTATTTAAAGTCTATTTCACGCCAAAGTCTTTTGTGCCCTCCGCCTTTGTGACGCACAGAAATTCTACCGGAAGATGACCTTCCCACCGCTCTTTTGCGACCTTTTGTAAGAGACTTCAAAGGTTTCTTGGCTGTGAGAACCTTTCGGTAATCAATGCCAGACATATGCCTTCGTCCCGCTGATGTTGGTTTGTATTTTTTTATAGCCATACTCTATATTTATATTATTGAAATTTTATCTCCCTCTTTAAGGTGGACTATCGCCTTTTTACCGCCTTTTTTCTTTCCTTTGTTGCCTGAGCGATAATCAAACTTGGTTTTTGCCGGGTAATTCACTATCTTCACAGCCAAAGGTTCAACTTTATATATCTGTTTTATAGCCTTTTTTACTTCTGTCTTGTTGGCATCTTTACGCACATTAAAAGTGTAGATGCCCTTGTCCATCATCTGAACTGTCTTTTCTGTAATGCGAGGTGATATGATGATGTCACTTAGCCTTGCGACAGCTGAGCCGGTAATCTGAGCTTTGCTTGCCTTACTGTTCTTTACTGAGTCAGGTGCGTCAGTTTTCTTGCTTACAGTTTTGCTGTCTGTAACTTGTGATTTAGCTTCCACCTTTTTTTCATCTTTTTTAAATAATGCCATATGCGTTTTTATTTACTTGTGCCGTTAACTCGCTCAAGAAGTTTCTCTTCTACGGCTTTCGGATCTGCCACTATAATATACTTGTACTTTACAGCATCATATGCGTTGATATTTAATGCATCTTTAACAAATATATTCGAGAAATTGGAGAAACTTTTATAAGTATTCACGTCTTTGTTGGGTAGAACCACAAGTGCCGCATTTCTTTTTTTCACACCCAATTTCTCAAATCCTTCAAGGGCGGCTGCTGCAAGCAAAAAGCGCTTTGCGTCTTTTGCGCTCGGAGTATCAAAAGATAAAGATTCCAACATGAGAATCTCACCATCTTTTACTTTTGCTGACAGTGCGCTAAGCAAAGCCTTCCTTGCCATTTTTTTGTTTACCTTCTTGCTGTAATTCTTTTCGTTTCTCGGACCGTGCGTTACTCCACCGCCAACCCAAATAGGGCTACGAGATGAACCGTGTCTTGCACGACCTGTTCCTTTCTGTTTCCATGGCTTTTTACCACCACCGCGAACCTCGCCTCTTGTTTTTGTGTGCGCAACAGGGGTTCTGGCATTAGACAGGAATGACAAGACCACTTGTTTAATCAATGCGGGATTATATGGAACTGCAAACAAGTCATCTGACAACTCTACCGTTCCTCCTTTTTTCAAGTCTTGTGTATATGTTGTGAATTTCATACGCTATTTGTTAGTTCTTATCTCAAGCAATGTTCCCGGCCTGCCCGGTATTGCGCCACGGATCATCATAAGTCCTTTGTCTGCGTCAACAGCCACAATCTCAAGGTTTTTGACAGTTACACGATCGCCTCCCATGCGACCTGCCATTTTCTTACCTTTGAAAACTCTTTGAGGACCGGTTGACCCGATGGATCCGGGTGCTCTTTCATGGTGTTTGTTACCGTGTGACCTGCGACCTCCGGCAAAATCATGTCTTTTTACTACTCCTTGAAACCCTTTACCTTTGCTGATACCTGAGACAGATACTATATCTCCTTGCTCAAATGCAGAAGCGTCAATCTTGTCTCCTTTTTGGTACGTATTGTCTGACAATCTGAACTCTCTCAAATACTTGAAGGCTCCAAGGTCCTTCCATGCGCCGAGTTGTGCTTTTGCAACATTTTTTTCTTTTTTTGACTGGTAAGCCACTTGGACAGCGCTGTATCCGTCCTTGTCTTCTGTGCGGACTTGAGTTACAACTACCGGCCCTGCTTCAACCACTGTTACAGGCACT
This sequence comes from uncultured Candidatus Saccharibacteria bacterium, assembly GCA_964409155.1. GTDB lineage: Bacteria > Patescibacteriota > Minisyncoccia > Phycocordibacterales > UBA2100 > S143-145. Next base: position 3,750 of record CAYPCF010000015.1, read on the forward strand.
ACTCTGCCGTCTTCTGTAAAGACTTGGCTCATTTTCTTTTTTAAACCTAAAATAAATTTCATATGCAAATTAAAATCACCCATCACGGGTGAGTAGTCTTTTAAAACTCTGCACCCATTGGTCCCTAACATATAGTCACAAATCCACGGGACTTAGGTTGCATCATTATACACAAGCTTTTCATAAAGTCAAACTTTTAAAACTACCTTTATCTCAACGCTAATCAAACGCTACTTTCTTGC
>CAYPCF010000015.1:4091-10846 GCA_964409155.1 uncultured Candidatus Saccharibacteria bacterium
CTTTGCATTGTTTCTTTGCTTCGCATGTAAGTGATATCCATAGCAAATATATTATATAAAAATAAAACCCGCAGGTTGTTGACCTGCGGGTTTTAATCTTAATTCATCTTCACATCTATATACACTCCCGACGGAAGTGAGAGATTGGTTAGCGCATCTATTACCTTAGCTGAAGGATTCAAGATATCTATCAATCTCTTGTGAACACGAATCTCAAACTGCTCTCGCGCATCCTTGTGTACGAATGTAGAGCGATTAACAGTGTATTTTTTGATTTTGGTTGGCAAAGGTACGGGACCTCTTACCTCGGCGTCAAGCTTAGACGCTGCAGACAAAATTTCTTTTACAGACTTGTCTAAAAGCGAGCTCTCGTATGCCGCCACTTTAATCCTCAAGAAACTTGAGTTTTTCTTTGTTGTTTTTGTGCTTTTTTTACTAACCATAATCTTTTTGTATTAACTGTTAATCCACTTGCGCTCATGCAAGCGCTGTATTTCAAGGTACACAAGACTGTTAAACTACGCGATAATCTTTGTTACAACTCCTGCACCTACGGTGCGACCACCCTCACGGATAGCAAAACGCATTTGCTCTTCCATGGCAACCGGCGCCACAAGCTTTACTTTGAAAGTAGCGTTATCGCCAGGCATTACCATCTCTACGCCCTCAGGCAATGTAACTTCACCTGTAACATCCGTTGTTCTGACATAGAATTGCGGTTTGTATCCTGAGAAGAATGGAGTGTGTCGTCCTCCCTCTTCTTTGCTCAATACATAAACCTCCGCTTCAAACTCAGTATGAGGTGTAATTGATCCCGGAGCCGCCAAAACTTGTCCACGGTGTACATCTTCTTTCTTCATACCGCGAAGCAAGACTCCTGCGTTGTCTCCGGCAAGACCTTCTTCAAGTTGCTTGTTAAACATCTCAATACCTGTAACTGTCGTTTTCTCAATCTCATCTTGCATTCCAACAATCTCAACCTCTTCACCAACTTTTACTTTACCTCGCTCAATTCTACCTGTAACAACCGTTCCACGACCTTCAATTGAGAAGATGTCCTCGATTGGCATAAGGAATGGTTTGTCCAATTCACGCTCAGGAACCTCAAAGTACTCGTCCATAGTCTTTGTAAGCTCAAGCACTTTTTGAACCCATTCGTCATTAACATCTGTTGCTTCTGAAGCTTTAAGAGCTGAACCAACGATAAACGGAGTGTTCTCACCGTCAAATCCGTATTGGGTCAAGACCTCTTTAATCTCCTCTTTTACGAGCTCTATCATCTCTTCGTCATCAACCATGTCTGCTTTGTTGATAAATACGATGATCTTTGGCACACCAACCTGCTTTGCAAGCAAGATGTGCTCGCGAGTCTGAGGCATTAGACCGTCTGTAGCTGCCACAACCAAGATTGCGCCATCCATCTGAGCGGCACCGGTAATCATGTTTTTAATGTAGTCAGCGTGACCAGGCGCATCAATGTGCGCATAGTGACGCTTCTCTGTCTCATATTCATTGTGAGACAATGCGATTGTAATACCACGCTCTTTTTCTTCAGGAGCGTTATCAATCTCATCTATTTTTCTCATCTTTACCGAGTTACCGGCCAAGTTGAGAGAATTCAATATAGCCGCTGTAAGAGTTGTCTTACCATGGTCAACGTGACCTATGGTACCAACGTTCATGTGCGGCTTACTTCTATCAAATGTATCTGCCATACAAAATTATTACTTAATAATTAACTTATAATCTCTGAGTTAAAGGCGCGAGAGCCTTGCTTTAACTCAGAGCTTTTGACACTACTAAAGACGCCAAAAGTGGGAATATAATAACAAAGCTTAAAGAAAAGTCAACAACAAAACTCTAACAACTGTGGAGCGTTTTGCATGCGATGTAATCAGAACACTTCACTTTTGTCTTGCAGAGAATTTAGCTATATCTACAAGAAGCGGAGCGGCAAGAAATATAGATGAATATGTGCCGGCTATAACACCTGCCAATAAAGTAAGCGCGAAGTAATGCGTGCTCTGTGCGCCCAAGATATACAGCGCAACAAGAACCACGGCGGTTGTAACAGATGTGTTGATACTTCTGACTATTGTGCTGTCCAAAGCATGTCCAACCGTCTCTTCAAAGCTCTCCTTGCGCTTTTTGTCTTTGTTCCTCTTTAATCTCTCACGAACTCTATCAAAAATAACTATCGTATCATTCACAGAGTATCCTAAAATGGCAAGTAATGCCATGATAAAGAGAGTATCAATCTCTGCGCCCATGAACTTACCCAATACGGCAAACACGGCAACAGGAATAAGAACATCATGAATCAGCGCTATAATCGCCACTGCCCCATACTTCCATGAGCTAACAGGTCTTGATACTTCACGGAATGCCCAAGCGATAAAAGCTATGATGGCAAGCACGGTAAGCACGATGGCCACAACAGCTTTCTTCTTAAGCTCGGCGCCTATAATGGGGCCCACAAAGGACATCCTCTCAACCTTAATCCCTTCCTTACTGAGAACTTGTAGTAAATCTTTACGCACAGAGTTACCAAGACTTTTTGTCCTGATGCTGTATGCGGTCTTATATCCCTTCAGATTCGTGGAACGTATGGATGCCTTTTCTATTTTTAATTGCTTCAAATCCTGAGAAAGTTTGGATTGTGCCATACCTTGTTTGGAGCCGACCACAAACAACTCCCCACCTGAAAAATCAATACTCGGACGAAGTCCGAAAACCGCAATCGCCAAAGTCGCAGCCAAGATAAGCCCTCCGCTAAACATATAGAAAAATTTTCTGTATTGGATTATTTTCATATATCTTTATTTAATTCCACTTTTAAAAATCTTGCGAGTCATCTTTGTATCCGGAAGAAATTCGGCAAAAGCCAAAAGGAATGTCTTGCTGACATAAATGGCGCTCAACATGGATACCAATATACCTATAGCAAAAACAAGCGCAAAACCTTTGAGTAAACTTGTCCCGAACCAGAACAAAATGACTGCGGTTATAAGGCTTGATAGGTTGCCGTCACGAATAGATGACCATGCTCTACTAAATCCGACCTCTATTGCTTCTTTAAGCTTCTTGCCGTTTACTATCTCCTCTTTCATGCGTTCAAAAATCAGCACATTGGCATCTACCGCCATTCCCAACGATAAGATGAAGCCGGCAATACCGGAAGCAGTTAAGGTTACAGGCAAATACTTAAAGATTAAAAGCATCATAGCTATATAGTTAAGCAAAGCTAAAGAAGCAACAAATCCCGGCAGACGATACCAAAAGATCATAAACAAAACAACAAGCGCAAAGCCCCAAAAAGCGGCGGTTATACCTTTTACAAGCGCATCATGTCCTAAGGTTGCGCCCACATTTTGTGTGGACAGCAAAGAAATTGGCACGGGTAATGCACCAAAGTTCAAGTTTCTCACGAGCTCTTGCGCTTCTTTTACGGTAAAGTTACCTGTTATAACAGCCGTGCCCTGCAAGATTGGCTCTCGTATAACCGGATATGAGATAAGTCTTCCATCTAAAAATATCCCGAATACTTTCCCAACATTTTCTTTAGTCAACTTCGCAAACAAGTCCTTCCCCTCTTGGTTAAACTTCAAGAGCACTCTTGGCTCAGCAAGCGCCGCTTGCCTTGTGGACCCGAGTTGAACTTGCGCTCTGTCCAAGTGCGCTCCGGTTATGGAAGCCGGGCCAAATAATTTGTTTATGTCTGTAGTGCTGGCAACTGCGTTAGAGTTGAACTTATCTGTTTGTAAACGAAATTCCAAAACAGGTGTCTTGCCAAGCATATTGATGGCTTTCTGTGTATCGCTTACTCCCGGCAGCTCTATCAACAAGCGGTGTTTTGCGCTGTTATCCAAACCACTGCCTTCCTCTAACTGCACAATAGGCTCTGCAACACCAAAAGCATTAACTCTTCTTTCTATCGTGTCGCGGAGAGCATTTAACGAACCCTGCAAGTCAGCTTTGTTGATGTTTGATACATCGGCCTTATACAAAAGTTGCGTTCCTCCGGAGAGATCCAGACCCAACTTGAAACCATAATCTTTTTGCGTCTTGCCTTTAGAATACAAGAAAAACATCACGCTCAAAGACACAAGTAGTATCACAAATGCTCTTATCGTATTTTTATACTTTTTCATGATTGCCTTAGTATAAAGCTTATCGAACTTTTAGTCAAATCTGAAAAGATAACTCTTAGCACACATGGGTATTAAGCGTATATTTAATTACAGAACGCGCGTAAGTTGTGTGCAAAGCGCCATTTTATTTACCTTGCAGAGTTAAAAGTGTCATTATGGTCTGAGCCATTATATGCATATCTAAAATGAATGAACGCTTGGTCAAATAATAAATGTCATATTCCATCTTTTCTTTGGCTGCCGGCAAGTCGCTTTTGTGGTGCGGATGATTTCTGTGATATATCTGCGCCCAACCTGTTACGCCGGGTTTTATCATATAGCGCAACTTATACATGGGCATTTTAGCTTCGTAGTCATCTGCTATCTCAGATATCTCCGGTCGCGGCCCAACTGTCGCAATTTCTCCTTTGAAAATATTAAGTATTTGAGGTAACTCATCTAATCTTGTTTTGCGTAAAACAGCGCCGAGTTTGGTAACTTCAAGTTTGGAGTGTTTTGCCTCATCCCCGGAATCGGTTCCTGTCATGGTTCTGAACTTATACATGACAAAATCTTTCCCAAGATACCCTCTCCTTTTACTTTTGTAGAATACCGGTCTTCCATCTATAAGCAAAATTAACAAAGCTATGATTAATAGTACCGGCAACAGCACAGGCAACAGCAAAATAGCCAAAAAATAATCAAACAAAACTCTAAATATGCTGTAGATTTTCTTCAAGGGGCTCTTACATGCATATAGCAGTTTCCCTGATACACTTATCCACTCTGTCTCCGGGACGCGACCCAGAAACTCATAGATTTCTTCTTTCTTTATGACATTAAATTCTCCAAGTTGTCCGGTGGATATAAGCGTCAGCAACAGGTTTACGCGATCAGACTCTGACGGATAAATACTGTAGTCAATAGTTTGCTCACTTTTAAGTTTGTCTTTGAGTTCTTTAAGTTTTGCTTTTTCTATATTTATGGAAAAAAATGAGTTTGTATTTAAGTCGCGTAAAACATGCAGATCTTCTCGTTTCAAATTTAATGTGAGAATATTTATCTTTATATTTGAAAGGAGTTGAGGAAATATATATACACGCCACAGTAGCAAGACCGGCAGAGACACCGTAAAAAATATCATCAAAACAATTTTTGGGCTGATAGGTAAATTAGCCATAAAGAAAAAAGGGATAGCAAGCACAAAAAGATTGAGCAAGTGCAAGGCGCTAAGTAAATTCACCACCCTGGATTTAAAATAAATCACCGCCCTGCTGTATAGCCCGAATATATAAAAACTGGATAACCATGCAAAAAGCAAGGGAGAAAAATACCACAAGTGTATCGCCGCCAGCTCCTCTGAGGGCCATGCAAAATGCCTAAAAAGCAAAGCTAACAACACAGACAAATACAAGCTTCCCAAATCTCCCACAAATAAAATCAGTTTCCAGAAAGTGGTCTTCATAAAAAAAGCTTACATCAATGTGAATATGCGGTCAAGTATCTGCTGTCAAATAGACCTTTGTTGCACGACTTGATAATTAGTCGTCGTTATGTATGCGCTTGATAAAATAAAGGCGCCCGGCGTAGCCGGGCGCCTCCCTGCCATCTTTAACAAGACTATTTGCAACCAAGCAATGCATTAGCTTTTGCACGCGTTGTTTTATACCACAAACCTGTTGGCTTACTTAAGCCCCATGGTTTTAGTATCTCTTCCGTATATTTTGCTTGGAATGCGCGCACAGCTCTATCTGTGATATGCCCATAATAGCCTGTTGCAGTATGGTAATTAAACACCCCCTCTTTCATCAAAAATTCTTGCACCCTTTTTACCTCATCACTTCTTTGCCCATATCTTACTGTTGTGGTAAAAAGTTGGCAAGTAGAATTGTCTTGTGCCTTCTCTGAAGCACCTTCTTCAGATTGCATGTTATTGTTACTATCTGTTACAACATCTCCTGTAACTTCCTTGTCTTGAACACCTGAAACCTCTTTCTTGTCTACCGGTTTAGAAGCTGCATCTCTTGGGTCTGTTCCCGCATTCTTTTCATCTATATTTGATACTCCGTCTTTGTCTGTGTCATTGTTAGGATTGTCATTTTCCGAATCGTATTGATCAGACACTCCATCTCCATCTGTGTCTTTCTTATTTGACTCTAAATAGTCAGGTATGCCATCATTGTCAGAATCCACCAATCCTTCTTCTCTATTGGCTATGCCGTCATGATCGTAATCTTTTGATGACCAAGAACGACCACTACTTTCTGCGACATCAGTCACAGAAACTTCAATGGTTTGAGTATCGTGCAGAGGTGTTGCATCGTTATCTGTTGCTTGAACCTCAACTTCATAAGTATTATCTCCATCAGCACTCATTGGATTTTCATAATCCGGCTTTCCTGTTGGAAAGATAGCTGACTTGAATTTCAACACTCCTGTTGTATTATCAATAGTAAATTTATTCTGATCAGCTCCTCCGGAAATTGAATAGCTAATCAGATCACCAGAGTCTTCATCAGTCGCTTCAACGGTTGTTACATCTAAACTATTCTCCGGAACCGCAACCAATGCCAAGATGCCGCCACCGTTTGAAGTAATAGTTGGCACCTCATTTACATCCTGAAC
>CAYPCF010000016.1:0-10074 GCA_964409155.1 uncultured Candidatus Saccharibacteria bacterium
GCTTTAAATTCTTCCCACTTGTCTTTGTTGCACCATCCTGCGCCCGATGCTTCCCACTCATCTTGCACAACACCTTGTGTAAATTTCTGCATCTGGTAGTTGGAATTTTCGGCGTCTTGTTTCGCCTTTCTGACATCTGATGCGGTAACTATGGCCTTGTGTGAGACAAGTTGGTCTACTTTGTAGTTTGCAATCTCCGGGTTTCCTTGCGCCTCAGACGCTATTTTATATAGAATCTTGAGAGTGTCGTCTGCACTTTGGATGTCTTTGAGAATTTCTTTGAGAGTGCTTGTCAAAGAGCCCGATACTCCGTTGTATGCATTTGAGTGCGTGCGAGTTTTGTGTAAAGTTATAGTTGTAGATTGCGCAGATCTTCCACCTGTGCTTTTGGCAGTGAGTTTGATGTCGTATCGTTTGTCGGGCAGAACAACAACAGGTATGCCGGCTATGGTTTTTTTATACATTGCATTTTCAATGTTGTCTGAGCCGGAGTGTTCAAGCTTTACCGTTAAGTTGCCTTCAGGGATTTGTGACGCTTTAATCTCTGTTGACCAGTTGTCGCTTAGTGTTACCGGGGTGCTTGTGGCTTTGTTGTCGTCATTGATAAAAGATAAGGTGCCGGAACCACTCTGACTTTTGCCCGAGATTATAAAGTCGCCGTGTGATACGGTATTTCCCTCTTGTTTTTCTTTAATGTCCAAGTAGTTGGGTAATATCTCTGAGCTGACCGTAACCGAAATCGGACAAGTTCCGGTGGCTGTGGTTTGAGATTGCCACAAGTCGCAGGCGGCCTGTTTTGTGGTGCTTGCTACCGCTTCCTTTGCACCCTTGAGAATCTTATCTTCAAAACAGATATTTTCATAGTTTCTCAAGTCATGTATTGAGTTTATGATACTTTTGGCAATTTGCTCTTTGTATTTTTTGAACTTTTGCTCGTTATCTATCATAGCGCCAAGTGTCAAGCCACCTGCAAAAGCTCTAAACTGTCGTGCAACCGCGTTTTCTTGTTGCGCAAGAGAACTCAAGAAAGATGCCCCATTATTGTTTAGGTCGCGAGACATGCCATAGACTCCGTAGTTGCTGGTATCAAGCGCCCTGTTGGACAGGTTGGCCAAAAATGTTTGCACCATCTCGTCTATCTCGTCTGCACTTTCCACCTTGCGGATACCTGTCCCCAGCACCAAGTTAAGTTGCCCGGATACTATTACTCCCGGAGTGACCACCTCGTTTTTTGTAACATCTTTGTAGACTATCGCACCCGGACGAGAGTTGTCCAAGTCCAATTCCTTGCGAGTTATTTTGTGTTTTACAGGTTTGAAGCCGTCTTGGGCTTCATATGCCGCTCGGAGCCTGTATTCATGAAGTTCTTCATCTAAAACCATTTTTGCTTGAAGATATTTGTCGAACGGTAAACAGGCACTGGATGATAGTATTTTTAACCTTGTTTTTAGTGGCAATTTGTGCTCTGGGTCCCCTTTTTTAAACAGCTCAACATCCTCTTTTTTTACTTCGCACTTAAGGCGGTTATATTTATCTTGCACATCTTTTAGCTTCTCGCTTACTATCTGCGCGCATATATCGCTGTCTGAGCCGAGTTTTTTGCGGCATTTTTTTGAGAATTCTTTTATGGCCGGAATATCGGCTTCTTTTTTAAGGTAGTCTACATAGTCTCGCACTATCAAGTCTTCATCGTTTACCGTCTTGATAAATGAGCTTGTAATACCGGCCAAGACCGCATTGGCATTGTGTGATGCGATTTTATCAAGCACGCATTCTTTGTATGTAAGCAGTTGTATTTGACTGTGAGTGGCTTCATCAAAAACCGGCACAAAAGGACCGCTTGGGCCGGGAAGCCCCACAGGAGCATAGCCGGCGCCTTCGCAGTTAAATACTCCGCGCGCGCTGAATCGCCTTTTGCCATCCCCGGGGTCTTTGGTCAAACCCTCAAGATATTTTTGATAATCCGATTTTTGAGTATCATCCGTATTTGCGGGCTGGTCAGAGCCGCTCTGGGATTGTTGTTCAGATTGAGCCCCTCCCGTTGTTGTTTGCGCGTGGGTTAATCGGTATGCAGATAAAGTAAGCAATGAAAATATTATCGCAAATACAAGTAGCCACGCGAGCTTTGCATGCAGGATTGAATTGCGGTTTACTTTTTGTTTAATATTTAGCATACAGGTTCAATGCGTCAAAAGCACTTTGAATCTCGGCGTCAGCTTCCAAGAACATTCTCAATGCGGGGTATGTCAATATTATATCATCTTTTGATTTGTTTATCAGCTGGAAAGACACCAATAATTTGTTGTATGCATTTAAAAGAGCAAGGTGTGGAACGACTGCTTTTTCCGGAACTTCAAGCTGCAGAAGATTGTCTATTGTTTTTTGGTAGAGCCGAATATCTTTTTTAAGAAAGATTAAACTTTCACTATCTTTGTCTTTGATTATCTTAGCTATGGTATTTAGCTCATATTCCGGCACTTCGGTAAGAGGTGTCAATGCCTTGCGCATACTTTTAGTATAGTCGGATTTACTAGTCTTTTTTGAGATATGTATGTCTTGCTTGTCAAAGCGGTTATAACTTACATGCAGGAAATCCGAGCTTATCTTTTTTGCCAGTTTATCCAGTTCTTTTTTGTCTGCTCCTGTTTTTTTTGCGTTAATATATGCCAAGATAATCGCTCTTGCCGCCGCATCTGTTATTTTTGTCGGCTTGTCGGAATCTTGCGGGTTCGCAGGGCTTAGAGCTGTGCTCGTCTCCAAGTTTTGCGGTTTGATTAGCTGTGTGGATATAAGGCCCGGACTCTTATCGGTTATTTTATGTGTAGTGGCGACTTTTTTAAGGTTTTGAATTTGTTGCTCCGGCAATTGTTTCTTAATAAATATTGCCAATATTACGAGGAGCAATGCAAATAATAATGAAAATAATATTTTGGGGCGTTTAAGCATTCTAAACATGTGCCAATTATAGCATATATACTTAAGGACATTTGTCAGGTCTGATATAAACGACACCTTATATTTATAGCTGTCTTTTATTTTGTCGTTTATGATTATAAACGACATTTAACGAGAAAAAAAGCAGTATTTATAAGGGGGAGTTGACCTTTATTTTGTCGTTTATTAAATATAAAAGACAATTTAACCTATAAAAGCCCTATTTTGTGGATAAAATGGGGGATAAGTGGATAAGTATAAACGACAAAATAAACGACAAAAAGGAAACGTCTTGATTTTAAAGGGTTTTTGCATGTTTCACGGGAAACAATATGTTAAAATATCTAAACATGAGGCTAACAAGCAAAGAAAAAGGTGATTTTGCAGAAGACTTAGCCGTTTCCTTTTTGAGAAGAAAAGGATATTCCATTTTAGACCGAAATTATTGGACCAGTCACGGCGAATTAGACATAATAGCAAAATTCCGGAATGAAATAGTGTTTTTTGAGGTTAAGAGTGTTTCACGAGAAACGCTGTCAAATGTTTCTTATGAAACATTTGATCCAAGCCAGAATATGCATGAGCGCAAGTTGAAACACTTGTTTTTTGCCATACAGCACTATTTAAATAAAAAAGACCCAGAAAAAGATAGCTTCATTCTAAAATTATTGTTGGTAGAGTATAGTAAAAGGGAGAAAAAAGCCAAATTTACTATTTTTGATTTGCTATAATAACTCTGTCATGTATAGCAAGATATTTTCTGCACAAGTTTCAGTCAGCAACCCTTTCATCGTAGAAGTTGAATTAAATGTAAAAAAAGGGACTCCGCAGCTGACAGTTGTGGGCTTGCCTGATAAGGCGGTTGACGAATCGAAAGACAGGGTGTCTTCGGCACTTGAGAATGCCGCTTTTCAGCACTCGGAAGATTTTAAAACCATTCGTTCAGCTTTCGCTAAGATTACCATATCTCTTGCCCCGGCAGACAAACCTAAAACCGGCTCTTTGTTTGATTTGCCGATAGCTCTTGCTTATTTGCATAGTGTTGGAGAATTGCAAGAATTACCCCAAGATGCTCTTTTTGTGGGTGAATTATCTTTAGATGGCAGACTGAAAAGCATCAATGGCGCTTTAACAGTCAGCAAGTTGGCTCAAGATCAAGGTTTTAAAAGAGTTTTTGTGCCAAAACATAATGCGGCAGAAGCCGCTTTGGTAGACACTGTGCAGGTTTTTGCTATTGATAATATTGGAGAACTCATAGACTTTTTGCGTGGAGAAAAAGAGATGTTTCCCGTGAAACACAATGATAAACAACACAAGAAACATACACCGCGCATGCTTCTTGACGATATTAAAGGTCAAGATGCAGCAAAAAGAGCATTGACAATAGCTGCCGCAGGAGCTCATAATATAGCATTATTTGGTCCGCCCGGCACCGGTAAATCTATGTTAGCCAAGGTTTTTACGGAAATTTTGCCGGATTTGGATAAAGAAGCCTCGCTTGAGGTAACTGCAATACATTCAGCGGCCGGTGTTTTACGTGAAACAATTATAAACAGACCACCTTTAAGAAGCCCGCACCATAGCGCAAGTTATGTCTCTATTGTTGGCGGAGGCACTAAAATCAAGCCTGGAGAGATAACTTTAGCGCACAAAGGCGTTCTTTTTCTTGATGAATTTCCGGAATTTGATAAAAGAGTTATAAATGCATTAAGAGAGCCGTTGGAAGAAAAACAAGTAACCGTTTCACGTGCAACAGGATCCAGTGTTTTTCCGGCTGATTTTATCCTTATAGCGGCTTTAAATCCATGTCCATGTGGATATTTGGGCACAAATAAGTGTGTATGCTCAGCTTCTGCAATACAAAGATACCAACAAAAGTTATCAGGTCCGATACAAGATAGGATAGATATCTGGGTGGAAGTAAATCAAGTGGAGTATGAGAAATTATTGACTAATGAAGGCAGAGGCGCAAGCGAACACAATAATGCCGTAAAAGCGGTTAAAAGGGCGCGCGAGTCGCAAAAAAAGCGTTTCATGGGAAACACTTTGAATGCTCACATGTCTGCGCCGGCAATCAATAAATACATTAAATTGGATGATGAACAGCGCAGACTGCTTAATACTGCGGCAGAAAAAATGGCTTTGTCCGGTCGTGCATTTCACAAGGTTATAAAAGTTGCACGGACCATAGCCGACCTTGACGGGAGGGATAACATATCCCAAGAGGATATTTTGGAGGCGTTAAATTATCGTGAAAAGAGCTTTTAGTTTCTTAGGCTACTGTGTAAAACCTGAATACAGCAAGTAAGCACCAATGAGCAACGAGAGCACATTAAATGCAATCCAAAGCCTGTTTGGAATTACAGCATAAACAGAAGTCACCACCTTATGAGGCAGAACCACTTCAAATACACCAATAACAAAAGTAAACCACGCTATAGATGATATGATAATGGCCGGGGTGTTTGCCCATGCCCCGGGCGCCATAGTATGAGTTATTATCATGAAAATACCAACTAAAGTAGCAGAAGCTCCATCTATAAACATGATGGCCTTACTGCCTTTTGCTTCTTTTAAAAGGGCGCGAGCTTTTTGCGGATTTAAAATCAGGCCAAGACTTATGATGAATAAGTAGGCTCCTACAATTTTTGCGTAAAATAATGTTAATGGATTCATATTTTGTTATATCTTACTTTATTAATCGTGTGTGGGTATATTATAACATATAACTTTTGTTACAAATAATATCCCTTTAATATTCCATTTAGCATTACCACTTAAGCTGTAGCGCTTGGGTTTTGACAAACGAATCCATTTGTGAAAGTAAATTTTGGATGCGCCTTAGCCTTTTTTCTATCTCAATTGTGGCGTTTAGATATGTTTGTGCCCTGGCTTTGGTATTTAAATTTATATTGTCCATAAGATCAATAACCCTATAGGCTTGTCTAAACTCTTCCTGCATTTGAGCCTTTGTTTTTTCCATATCTATAAGCATCACAGACCAAGAGGTTCGGGTGGCAGAGGAGCTAATTTTCATATTGAGTCTGGTTAATATTTCAATATCTTTTGGATCTTTAAGCGCGGCATTTTCGGCCATTTTACGTAAGCTATCTTGAAAATATCTGAAAGCAATCAAGTTGGTATTTGAGATACTTTGTGCACTCAACAGATTTTCTTCTTGAAGTTCTAATAAGTTGATTATTAAATCAAAATATTGCAGACGAGCACCCGTTAACAGATCCATTACTTTTTTAAAGCGCCTATTTGCATTTTGCCTGTCAGATTGTTTATCGGCTGCGATTTCCTCATATTGGTATTGGTTTATTGTTGCATTGATGGTGTTAATTAATGTGTCTTTATACCTAAAAAAGACTCGTTCCAAAACTCTAATTTGAACAATGTAACGAACCAACCTTGGGTTTTTGTTAGCAAAAGAGGCTTCTGCCAAGCGGTGATTTCTTTCGTATTCACCCTGTGCTACTGAGGCTGCAGCGTTGTCAGGCGTGTGGATGAACATAAATAAGCCCAATATGGGGACGGACCACGCCCACCGTTTAACTCCTCTAAATTTATCCAACATAAATCATTTTATAGCACGATATTCAATTTTAGTCAAATTATTCACGCAGAACATATCACATGTAGTTATGGATTTTGCGCTTGATGCATTTTGTTAAAATTGTGCTATAGTTTTATCAGAAGCTTTTATTAATTTTAAATCAAGTAAAATATGAGTGTTTTAACTTTTCTTATAGCATTGGCAGCTTTGATTTTGTCCATATCAAACAGGACCAAAATCAATTCTTCTTTAAAAGAAGCTAAGCTTAGACAAACAACAAGCCAAACTCAAGAGTCTCCAAGTGGCCAAACACAGGCGCAGGCTGAGCCTGTGCGTACAGATGGTTTGCGCCACAATATGGCACCCACAACAAATCCTTCTGCCGGCTTAAAGTATGCCGCCTCAACATCTTCACAACAAAAAGAACCGGATATTTTGGAAAGGTTTGGCAAGTGGATAACCACAAATCCGCTTATGAAGCTTGGTGGGTTCTTTATAATTCTTGCCATAGGGTGGTTCGTGCAGTTTGCTATTGCTCAAGGATGGATAGGGGAAGTTGGCAGAATCACTCTTGCGTTTGTGGTGTCGTCGGCTGTTGCGCTGTTTGGTTTCTGGGACGCATTCAGAGACAAAGACAGAGGACTCACTCTTTTTGGCGTTGGGATTTCTGGTATTTTTGCAACTGTGTATGCTGCGCGTAATTTGTATCAGATGTTTACACCGGAATTGGCGCTTTTGATCATGTTTGCGACTGTAGCGTTTTCAGTTTTTGTCGCATTGAGATTTAACAGTAAGTTATTGGCCGGATTTGTTTTCTTGTTAGCTGCCGGAGCGCCATTTATGATTAACTCGCAGAATAATGATTTCTACGGATTTATGGGTTATTTGCTTGTAATCGTGCTTGCTTCTTTGTGGATTGTCTATTTCAAGAGGTGGCATTTTCTTGCTGAGGAGAGCTTCGCGTTTACCGTTTTGTATTCTATCGTTGGCGCCGGTATGTTGAGCACGATTCAGCAGGAGCATGCAATGTTTGCATTTATTTTCGCAGCCATTTATTTTGCCGTGTCATTGGTAGCTATGTTGGTAGAAAATATACGAAATATAAAATCTGTAGCAAATCGCTACCTGTTTTTGGCGCTTTTGAATACTTTGTATATTGCTGTGTGGACTTTTGAGGGTTTCAACGACGATCTTGTAAGTTTGGTTTTGCTCGCTTGGGCGGCGGTTTTCCTTGTGGCCTCGTTTATAGTCTATGCTTTGTCGCGCAAGAGCGCTCCATTTTTGGTTTATGGTGCAAGTGCGCTTTTGTTTATAGGTATCATCACTGTAAAAGAGCTTGAACTTGAACAACTTCTGTTGGCATTTACTTTTGAAGCAACCTTGGCCGTTTTTGCAACACTTTTCATCAGCAAATCGGCCAAACTTGTCGCTCGCAGCGCCATGTTGGTGGCCATTCCGACATTGTTAGCGATACCTGCGCTGTTTGATATAACTTATAAAAATAACATAATAAGCACTCAAAGTTTATCTCTTTATCTCTTTTTGTTCGTATTGTCTATGTCTGCGTTGGCTTTGGCGGCTATGTTTAAAAAGCAAGTGGATGAATACAAGCAAATAGCGCCAACACTAAAAGGATTTTGGTGGATAGTGGGTGTATTCTCGTTCGCTTTGCTGTGGCAAATTCCACACGCACTATTTGCCTATGATGTTGGAACTGGTGTGTCGTTGTTTATTTACACAGCCATAGGGTTGCTCATGTACTTTAACAAACACCCAAGGCAACAAGAGCTTATACACA
This sequence comes from uncultured Candidatus Saccharibacteria bacterium, assembly GCA_964409155.1. GTDB lineage: Bacteria > Patescibacteriota > Minisyncoccia > Phycocordibacterales > UBA2100 > S143-145. Next base: position 8,292 of record CAYPCF010000016.1, read on the forward strand.
AAGCCGGAGTGGGCTTGTTATCGCTTGTTGCAGCAAGGCTTTTGTTGGTAGATGTGTGGAAAATGGACAGACTTGTAAGGATTGTTGTGTTTGTGCTTGTCGGTGTGGCGCTTATTATCACCGCTTATCGCGCAAGCATGCATCATAAAGATACAACTACAGAGTAAGCAAGGAGTGAGAAAAGCGTGGCGTCGCGTAGCGACGCCACGCTTTTATGCTATAATGTTACTATGAAAAGTTTAAAGATAACCAACATAAGATTAAATTATATATTTTTAATATTTGCAACTTTAACTTTGCTTTTGATGAGCTACTTTTTTGTTGCATATGCTTCAAATACACAAAGTATTTTTAAAAAAATGGCGCAAGTTAATATGCCGGACATGAAGACCCCTCACATACTGGAAGTCAAGATGCCGTCTGAGATTTCGGGTGCTGTTGTTTATGACTCTACGGATCAGATTTTTATCCCCAGTGTTACAATAAAAGATGAAAAATCGCCGCGCTTGGAGCCGGTTTCAAGCTCGGCTTCTTATCCTGAGGCAATGTTTGACGATGACTACAACAGTTTTTCTGAGTTTAAAACCAACGGAACAACCTTGCAAAGATCTGAAGTGGTTTTCAATGTTTCTCCCAAAGCGAAAGTCAGAGCCATGCGTTTGGTATTACCTGAACATGTTGCCTTGCCTAACTATGTGTTAATTTATGATGACAGTAACGCAAAGGTGCTTTTAGCGCGAAGTCAAGTGTCTTCAAATATGATAAGTTTTCCCGAAACATACACCGGACAGCTTGCGGTCAGATTTGAGCACATGCAGCCTTTGCGAATCTCTGAGATTAGGCTTGTCTCGGATTCTGTAGGGGCAAGTCAAAGATTAAGATTTTTAGCTGAGCCGGGACATAGCTACAAAATATTTGCTTTACCTGCTTATGCACCGCATATTTCATACCCTGAGACGCCAAATTTGCATGACAACAGCAGAGTTAAAACGGCAACGACAGGTGCTTTTCAAGATAACCCTCTTTTTGTTGAGCCTGACTCTGACTCCGATGGGGTGATAGATATGCAAGATAACTGCGTAAATATAGCCAATCCGGATCAAAAAGATATAGACAAAAACGGGCGAGGCGATGCTTGCGATGACTTTGACTCTGACGGAGTGATAAATATCAAAGACAACTGCCCAAACACTCCAAATGTTGCCCAAGTGGACATAGATAGAGACGGCAAAGGAGACGCATGTGATAAGGAAGAGTCTCGTTTTACAGAAAAATATCCCTGGCTGATATGGGTGGGTGTGGGCGCGTTGTTTTTGATGTTTTTGGGAATGCTTACCATAATGCTTAAAAAAGATCCGGGAATGTTAAACATGGACAACGAGCCAAAAAATGATAATGGCAACACAGAAGAACCCACGCAAGTCAGCAACGAATAAACAAGTTGATTTTTAAAGCTTTAGTTAATATACTGTGCTTGTATGCCGTGGTGGCGGAATTGGTAGACGCGCTGCGTTCAGGGCGCAGTTTCCGCAAGGAAGTGGAGGTTCAAATCCTCTCCACGGCACAAAGTGCCGTGGAAGCAAAAGTCACTGCTGACTTTTGCGTGAGGATTTGAAAAAAGTGAGCATGTCCGAGCGAGCTTGCGAAGCGAGGACGCGAACGCCGGGGCCGAGGCTGCTTAGTTCAGGCAAGCCCGCAAGGGCGCAGCCTGAACTTAGCAGCGGTGGCCAAATCCTCTCCACGGCACAAAGTGCCGTGGAAGCAAAAGTCACTGCTGACTTTT
>CAYPCF010000016.1:10174-10628 GCA_964409155.1 uncultured Candidatus Saccharibacteria bacterium
ATGTCCGAGCGAGCTTGCGAAGCGAGGACGCGAACGCCGGGGCCGAGGCTGCTTAATTCAGGCAAGCCCGCAAGGGCGCAGCCTGAACTAAATATTTCTCGCGCTTAAATTGTGCGCCCGGGAGGACTCGAACCCCCAACGGCTGGTCCGAAGCCAGCTGTGATATCCATTTCACCACAGGCGCATGGCAGAATAATACACTCCTTGATGTATTTTGGCAACTCATTTAAATATATGGATATATACCGCTTTATTGTTAACGGTAAAGAGGCGAATGCTGTGCGCTTACTTGAAATTTTGTTTGAGTTTGTTATATTTATGCAAGTCTGCAAATGCGGGTATAGTTTAGTGGTATGACGCGACCTTGCCATGGTTGAGACGGGAGTTCGATTCTCCCTACCCGCACACTAAGTTTTCTTTAATGCAGATGAGGTGGAATGTTTTATTCTTTCAA
>CAYPCF010000017.1:0-10029 GCA_964409155.1 uncultured Candidatus Saccharibacteria bacterium
GGTAAAGGAGACAAGGGTAATGGCTCATCTGATACCCCTCCTTCTGGAGATATCCCATCCAATTCACCTTCCGGACAAACTCCACCATATGGAGGAAATACTCAGCAAATGCCGTATGGAGGCATGAATGGCATGATGCCGCCTATGATGAATGGAGCAGGTGGGCAGGGTGGTGGTTCAGGACAACGATATGACCCTTGTAAAGACCCTTCTTATACAAGTCGCCAAAATATGGGGCTGTTTTCATCCATGATGTTTAATGTAAATTGCGCTTTACAGTCTAAAAATGACAAAAAGGATACGAACGGGTCTGATTCATCTATCCCATCATGCGTTCTTTCCGCTGACAAGACTTCCGCCAAAAAAGGAGAAGCTGTAACTTTGAGGTGGAGAAGTTTGAACGCCAACATAGCGGTATTTTCAGGTGGTGGTGAAACGGCGGGTGGTGTAAACGGGTCAAAAACCGTACACCCTGGGAAAACAACCACCTACACGGTTCAAGTAACCGGCAGGTCCGGACAAAAAGCTACATGTAGCAAAACAATAACAGTTGAAGCAAACCCGGAAGGAGAAGCGTCGCTAACTTGCTCACCTGAGATTACAAAATCAAATGAGCCGGTAGAGATAAACTGGTCGTGTCCTGCAGGTTTTGAGTTAAAGAGTTCAAACTTTGGCGCAAGCGCAAAGACAGGCACAATTTCTAAAACATTGAGCAGTGACAAAGACTTCAGTATAAGCTGCAAACCTTCAGAGGAATCCGAGCAAGCAGAAAAGACGGCGAGTTGCCATGTTTCCATAGCTAATCCGCAGTATGAGATCATAGTGTATCCTCAAAAAGTTCAAAGAGGCGACAAGGTTAGAGTGTCTTGGGGGGCAGTGCAAATGCAGAGCTGCAGAGTTACAGGGCCGCTTGGCTTTGATTATTCAGGTGACTATAAAGTTGTCTTAACCACACCTTTCCCAAAAGATAATCGCATTTCAAAAGACGGTATTGCCACATACACATTGTCCTGCACGGATAAATGGGGGCAAGAATACAGCAAAGATGTTTCGGTAAGCTTGGAGGGCTCGTATAGCGGTCCTGTAAAAAAAGTTAAACCTAAACCTAAATACATTCCACAACCAAAAGACACCGTAAGCACCACCATTAGGACTTCTTTAAACCCAAAGCAGTGCCCTCATTTTACAAGATATTACAAAAAAGGCGACTCTGCACCGGAGATAAGGAAAATTCAGATCTTTTTGAAAGATCAAGGCTTATACAACGGACCGACAGATGGGTATTACAGCGCATCTGTGGATAGGGCCATCCGCTCTTTCCAAGCGCGGTATGCTAATGAGATATTAAAACCGTGGGGACTGACGGCTCCTACAGGCAGGTGGTATAAAACAACGCGTAAAAAGGCAAATCAATTGGCGGGATGCGCAGAAGGGGCGGTTGTCTTGGATGATGGAACGGTCGTCTATTAATATTTCCAGCAATGCTGATAAATAAGAAAAAGGTGAATTAATCAAGAATATCTTGATGGGCTTGCAAAACAGAGAGCGCGAAAGATTTTTCTTTCGCGCTTGTTTTATGTGTAAGCAACGCTCCTTGCAGCTTTAAGGTTTTATCGCAATAGCCTACCACCATCGCTAATTTTACGCACGCTTTAATTTGTCCGCCCACCAGGACTCGAACCTGGGACACACGGGTTAAAAGCCCGCTGCTCTACCGGCTGAGCTATGGGCGGCTCGGTAAAGTGCGTCTATCATAACATAAAATCTTAAAAAGTTAAGCGCAAAAATAAGGAATCTACAACACCGCTTTTATAAGACTATCCAAGTGTTCTTCTGCCAGTAGAGCCGCTTTTTTGATATCGTCAGAATTCATAGAATACGTACTTAATAAATTCTCAGGATGAAATAATATTAAGATATTAATATCAGACTCCAATAGATACCTTATCCGTTCAAACATTGTAACATATGCTTTATGATACTTGGCTCCAAAGCCGGGCAGGTTCTTTTTCTTTAGCCAATAAGTTGTCGCGTGATCAAAGAAACTGTTTTTAATATCCTTTTCAAAGATATTTGGACGGTTCGCTAAAATTAAGATGTTATCAACCCCGTTTTTCTCAAAGAAACTTAGATGAGGGAGCATGCAAGACATGGCGCCGTCACCATACCAACTTCCATCGTAATAGTAAGACGCATTTGTTATCCCCGGCATAGCACAGGACATCATTATGCCCTTTACCGGGTCGTGCATCTGCTTTGCGTTTATGCATTTTGCCTCTTCGGTTTCCATATTTGTGACTACCGCATAAAAATCAGCTCTTGCTTTTCTAAATTTATCCAAATCTAAGGCTTTTTGTCCCTTGGTTCCGCGAAATAAAGATTCGAGTAGTTGTAAGTCCACGATATCGCGTATCTTTTTATGAGATATGGCTCTTGAAATGGAGATAAAATCATTTGCAGGTAAGTCTTGATAATATATACCTGTCCCTTGTTCTGCTTGCCCAGACAGAAAATAAGCTACGATTGGGGCGCCTGTAGATATGCCAACCCCTAATGAGAAATTGTCTTTGAGACTGTGTTTTTCAAGAGCGGTAACCTGTCCACCCCCTACAGCCCCGCGCATTACACCTGACATGGCGACTATCGCATTGTTACCTCTATTACGAGTTATGTTCCGCAAGACTTCAAGCGTGCCAACATATTCAAAGTCATGCATTCCTATCATGCGTTTAAACATATGTGATACATAATAACATATCCAAGATATAATTTTATTGTATATGGACCGTGCATTTGTGGATTAGAAATGTTAGACTATAAAAGCCATTTTTGCATATAAGTATGTATTTTTTAGGATTAGTTGTATTATTTTTAATATGGTTCTTTGTGCATCGCCCGGCTCAAAATAAGAATTGGGTACCGGAACATAGCATCAAGCCGACAGTGCGCATAAGGGAAGATGGTAATATTTACATAACCAATATCGTAAGAGCTGACTACAAAGACAGGTATCATGCAAAGGTCAGACATGAGAATTTGCAGTTTCATATAAGTGACATAAAATCAGTATGGATTTTATTCGATTATTTTGATGTCCGTCTTCCTTTTGGTAAGTTAATTAAGCCGGCGCATGTTCTTCTGAGTTTTGAAATTGACAAGCTTGGTTTTGTTTCAATATCCGTAGCCGGAAGGCGCATTAAGGGATCAAAGGTTGGATTTTCCAGAGTGTTACCACATACAGCTGAATTGTTTTATAAATTCATATATGAAGCTGATACACTCAAGGCGCGTGCTTTAGCTAAAGAAGATCTTTATTTGTATCAGTTAAACATGAGTGCCGCAGCTGCGCAAATTGTGTTTCAAGACATGGCTCAGACTGCAAACACTTTGGTGGATAAACCACGCTGGTTTGATACATTTGTAAAGAATTGCACGACAGAAACGGTAAGGCATTTACGAAAGGCCGGATTAAATCTTCCAAGCTTTAGTCTTGACTATATTTTAACTATGCGCCTGGAGGAATATATGTATGATCAAGGCTTGCTCAGCGATTGTAGCAGGGATAATTTCCAAAAATACAGGCAAGCTCATTTCGTGAGTACGAACATTTTATCACATAAAGATAATGAAGATTTATCTAAATGGTTACGCGAACAGATGGTACTTGAAAAAGATTAAGAGCATGTCATAATCGTGCTATGCATGTTAATAAATCAGACTTCATTGTGATCGTGCATGATTTGCGGAGTGTGCACAATGTGGCGTCCATTTTCAGAACTGCAGATGCTGTAGGGGTTGCCAAGATATATTTGACAGGGACATCACCCGCTCCAAAAGACAGATTTGGACGCTGGCGGCGTGATTTTGCCAAGGTATCATTAGGTGCGGAAAGAAGTGTCGCTTTTGAACAAGGGGAAATTGATGCGGTAATCTCACAGCTTAAATCAGCCGGATACCATATCTTTGCGCTCGAGCAAAACAAAAATTCCATAAACTACAAAACAGCACCAAAATATCAGAACTTTGCGCTGATTGTCGGCAACGAACCGGACGGAATAGATGAGAAAGCACTGGAATTGGCAGATACGATTTTAGAGATACCAATGTGCGGGAAAAAAGAATCACTCAATGTGTCGGTTGCTTTTGCCGTAGCGGCTTACTCGTTGACAGGGTTGTAAATATGCCTGATTTGTTTTAAGTAAGTTTTCAGCTCCTGAGTCTTCATCTTGGCTTCAAAGAATTTTTCTTCGCGCGCAAGAGCGCGTATTTTAGAGATTCTCAATTCAAGTTGATATAGCCAATCACTACCTGATAAGATTTGCAAATTTTGCGGCTTGTCGGTCACAAAAAGAAGAAGAGATTTTAAGTCATCATCTTGTATTTTGCCGACATATTTTCTTGCCTCTTGAAGTTTTTGTTTTTTAAGTAGAGATGCAATTTTTTGTAGATAATACCCTTCTTTAAGAATTTTATAGTTTTGCTTGTTTTCAAGACTTTGTTCAAATTCTTTGTCTAAATTCAGCTTATCAAGGGTAGTTGTCAATCGGTTTAAAAGCTCATCTTTTTCTTTTGGAGATTTTACAGAACTTAGGGCTGACTCTGTGTCATCTGCAACACTTAGTATGATTTGCTTTTTGTATTTTTTGGTCGCTTCGGCTTCTTTTTCTTGCTTGGTTTGTTGTTGGCTTGTCGTGCTTTGTGTGCCTGTGCTTGTGGCGTGATCTTGTGTGTTTGCACTTAGATCGCTAAGTTTTTTTACGGCAGACAGGCGCAGCTCATTTCGCCTCGGAGTGTCTAAGATCTCCGTGGCTTTTACACTGACAGAGTAGATGGCGTCCGGTGTTTCGGCTTTTTTAAGTTCGTTGCTTAATTTGTAGTCGGCATAGATATCTTTGGCGGTTTGTAAATATGAGCGTTCCGAGTTAAAGTTGGAAGTTAAAAAAGCCACTATCGCTATTGTGACTGTAATTATCAGAATATATTTTACGGCTCGCAACATTGTGATTTTTTAGTAAGATATGGCAGATACGGTCTTGCTGTCGCTATCCATCAATTTAATCACTTCATACTTGTCTTTCCAGAGTTTTGAGTCTCTCTGCAAGTAAATATGCCATACGGCGCCCGGGTAGTAGAATTGTTTTGTGTCTTGATATTTGTCCACGCACCAGTTGTATGTAAAGATTGTTTTAAGTCTGCTTTCACATTGCTTTGATACTTTAATATTTGTTTTTTTGTAATATGAACAGCGTGGCATGTGTTGCACATAAGATATGCAAGAATCGCCATATTTTTTGATATTTTCCACTGTATTAGGCATCAAAGAGCGAGGGCTTGGGCACCAAGTGGTCGGAAGCTTCGGGGCAAATTTTTTGAATTCGTTGAGATAACCGGAGCACATATTTGTCTTAAAAGACACACCAAGAGGTGACTTGCCTGTGTGCACAAAAGCCGCTTCGCCAGGATTCAAGTAGATATCTTTTTCTACATTGATTTGTCCTAAAATGTATTTTTCCACACCTTTTGGTATTATAGCCAGTTTGTTGCTGATAAGACTTTGAAGCAACATACCGGATATTTTCACAGGCTCGTCATTGTTGATATTGGCTACTATATACAGATATTCATTTTTTTTATCTTGAAAAGAAGAATTGTCTTTAACAATGCTTAGCTTGCCGGACAAAGGGGAAATCTCACCCAAATCTTTCTTGCTTATTTGAGGAGCGGTATTGTCAAAACCAAAGAGGTTTTCAGGATAAAAATGCAGAAATGAGCTATTTGGAACTCCTGTTGTGCCAGGTGTTACAGGCGTCTTTTCTTTACTGTAACTTGAGAGCAAAAAAATATTGGATAAAAGCTTCCATAAGATGATGGTTAGTATAGCGACAACGATTACAAACAATATAAATGCTATTACTTTTTTCATATCAATGTCCTTTTTTCTTCAGGGCGCTCGGTTAGTGGTAGGCCGAGAAGTTTTCTGAGCTCTTCTCTTGCCACAGCGGCGTCGCTCCATGGCTCTTTCTTTCCGTTTGCTCGCATAATATACGGGTCGGTGCCTTTACCGCTTATTAAAACAGTATCACCAAATCCGGCCATTGCAAGTTTTATAGCCTGTTTTATCGCTTCTCTGCGATTCAAGATTATTTTCGTTTTCTCTTTTTGTGCGCCTTTTTCCATGTCTTTTAGGATTTTCATAGGGTCTTCATCATATGGATCCTCATCGGTTAAAATCACTTTTTCGCAATATTTGCTCGCTATTTCCGCCATAACGGGACGCTTCCATGTGTCTCTTCCACCACCGGTATTGCCAAGTACGCAGATCTTCTTTTTGTTGCCAAAAGCCTCCGTATAGAGCTTTTCCAGTGAGTCGGGAGTATGAGCGTAGTCCACAACAACATTAAACGCCTGTCCTTCGTCTATGAGTTGGAGTCTTCCCGGGACAAGACGCAGCTCCTCTAATGCTATTTTTGCAACTTTTGTCTTTACTCCCAAGACCACGGCAAAACTGATTGCCAACATGGCATTAAGCACAGAGAACTCGCCTTGCTGATTGAGGTTAAATTCTTCATTTTCAAATACAAAACGCATGCCGGTACCGGTCCGTTCTATGCGCCCGGCTTGTTTTACTGAGACGGGGATTTGGTATTCCACCTGCAATCTTAAAAATTCATTTGCGTATTCGGAATCTGCGTTGGCTATGATATAACGCGGGCGTTTTTTAGATTTTTCGAGCGCTTTTCCGATTTTTAGTTTTGCTTGTAAGTATTTTTCAAAGGACCCGTGAGATTCTATATGTTCCGGAGATATGTTTGTAAAGATGAGAGCGTCCAGTTCTATGAATTTGTGTCTGTGAAGTTTGGCTCCTTCGCTTGTCATTTCTATGATCACCCAATCGCAGCCATCTTTTACAGCTTGGGATATAAAGTGTTGCATAAAGAACCTGCCGGGCATCGTCATTTTGTATTTGTTTGGCATCGTCTTTTCTCCAATCTTGAAACGAATAGTGGAAGAAAGCGCTGTTTTGTAGCCGGCTTTTTCTAAAATTGCATTTACATATTCTGTGGTAGAGGACTTGCCTTTTGTCCCCGTGATGGCGAGCACTTTTATTTTTTTGGAAGGGAAGCCGTAATATATTGCAGCAGACCACGCTAAAATGTAGTGATATATGGATAATATAAAATCGGGAGATAGTCGTCTTAGGAACTGCTTAAATTTATACATATAGGTAGCATTATAACAAATTTTGCCAAGTTTTTATAAACATTAAATCTATCTTTTAGAGAGTAAAAGCAACGCTGATTTTATCTGACTTTCAATGTCTCCGGATTTGTCCACATCTTTAAGTATGCGCTTGATTTCAGATGCTTTATAACCAAGATTTAAAAGCGCGCTTTTGAGGTCTTCATCTGTCGCATCTAACTCATTCGCGTCAATATTATCAAGCTTATCCTGCAACTCAAGAATCATTTTCTTGGCAATTTTAGGGCCCACACCCGGGACCTGTGTCAGATATTTGTAATTCCCCGAGGCAATAGCCGACTGCAGCTTGTCTAAACTATCAAGAGACAAAATAGCCAAGGCGGATTTGGGCCCAACACCCGAGACAGATATAAGTTTGGCGAAGAAATTTAATTCGTCTATATTTTCAAATCCATACAATTCGTTCTTATCTTCTTTGATATGATGAAAAGTATAAAGGGAAATGTGTCCGGCATCCGGTAGGTTGCTCAAGATGGCGCTTCCTACGAACACCTTGTATCCTATATCGTTGACCAACACAATCAAGTGGTCGGCATTTACATGCAAAATCCTTCCTTGGATATAAGCTATCATATGTATAGTATAACTTTTATCGCGACAAAGACAACAAAAAGCTCTTAAACTCCCGAGTTTTATTTAAATGCTTGATTTTTCATGAAACTGTTGTATCATGTGGTGCATGGCTAATACAAAATCAGCAAAAAAAGCCCACGAGCAGTCTTTGAGAAGGCGGGTTTTTAACTTGCGTCGTCTGCGAGATATGAAAAATATTGTGAAAGAGGCGAAAAGACTTGCGCTATCAAAAGATGGCAAAGCAAGAGAATTGCTTCAGCAGGCATACAAAGCGATAGACAAGGCGGCCAAACGAGGTGTTATCAAGAAGAACACCGCCGCTCGCAAAAAATCTCGTCTGACTAAATTTGTTAACAAACAACTTGAAAGCGCAGAGTAGGTTTTTGCTAAAAAGGGCGGAGCGCGTAGCGCTCCGCCCTTTTGCATGCAGAATTCTCGGTGCTCTCGGCAGGAATCGAACCTACATCGCGGGCTCCGCAAGCCCGTGTTCTATCCGTTGAACTACGAGAGCGTCAAGCGACAGGATATCACAGCCCAAGCCGCTCTGCAAGCACATGAGTCCACGGCAAGGGCATTTTTTCGTCTTCTTCCACAAATTGCCCGATGAAAAAATCCACATCCTCTTCGTCCACATTATCTAATGGTAAAACAAGATCCGGTGTGAGAACGCTCAAAAGATCTATTGCCAATACTCGTTTGCCTGTCAAATCATCCATAATTCTGTAGCGCTTGATTGAAGAGTAGGGGTAGAGCAAATCGTTGACCCTCAGACCTTTTACAGTTAGCTGATATTTGTAGTCTTGTTGATGTGGACGATGCAGAAAGTGCATGTGCAGTGTAAAAGCGCCGGCAATCACTACGAGCGCATTTATGGGGTTTTTGGTAAAGATATAAAAGATAATTGCAAATGTTACGGCAAAAATCCACAAGATAATAACAAATTCCTGAGTTTTGCGCTCTTTTTTCATTTTGGAAGTCCATGTCAACTTTGGTAGTTTCTGTTTCTCTGTCGGCATGTGATAATTATATCACACTCACTTTACTTTTTTATTTGAACCCTTATAGTAACATTATCATAACTACACACATATGATAAAAAAGAAAATAGCCACAATAGGAGGAGGGTCGGGTCACTACACTTTACTGTCGGCTTTAAAAGATACCGGGCATATGATTTACGCCATAGTATCAATGGCTGACAATGGTGGCTCTACAGGAGTCTTGCGTGACGAGTATGGGGTTCTTCCCCCGGGAGATGTAAGGCAGTGTCTGGTGGCCTTGTCTTCTGCTGAAGCCGAGTTGCGCGAGCTTTTTGCATACAGGTATTCTGACGGGCCTTTCAAAGGACACAGCTTTGGAAATATTTTTCTGAGCACACTAGAGAAAAGCACAGGCTCTTTTCCAGAGGCGGTAAAAAGAGCCGGTAAAATATTGCAGGTGCGTGGTCGTGTTTTACCCGCATCTTTGTCTTCATCTACTCATTTGTTGATTAAACTTAAAGATGGGAACGAGCTACTTGGAGAGAGTCATCTGGATAAAAATCCTCTTATAAGAAATGTGGGCGTAAAAGAAGTCTGCTTATCTTCAAAAGTGTCGGCAAACCCGGAAGCGGTGAAGGCCTTAATTGATGCTGACACTATTATCTTGGCGCCTGGTGATATTTGGGCTAGTATCATGCCTGTAATTCTTCTGCAAGAAATACAAGATGCTATTAACAAAAGCAAAGCTAAGTTGATATTTATATCAAACATAACAAATAAGAAAGGGATAAGTGACGGGTTTACCGTGTGCGATTATGTGGAAATTTTGTCCGGGTATATACGCGAACCTGATTTGATTATAGCTAACAATGCGCCGATTCCCGAACGGTTAGAACAAGATTATAGAGAACAAGAGGGGGAAGGGGTGATAGTCTCTACTTGTGGACGCTTAAAAGACAAAACCTTGTCAGAAAATATACTTTCAAGTCGTGGTGGCTTATTGCGCCATGATTCTGAAAAATTGAGCAAAGTCTTGTTAGAAAACATATAAAATCCCTCCGCCAAGTTACAATTTTTGCATTTTCGGCTGAATTTGGAGCGGAGCTTTGCCCTGCACATGTCGCGCTTTGCGCAGAAAGGGTTAATTTTACAACAAGGATTTGCCACGCCCCGTGTGGCAAAAAAAATGTTTTGGTTTTGAATTTGGAAGTTCGTC
>CAYPCF010000018.1:0-4888 GCA_964409155.1 uncultured Candidatus Saccharibacteria bacterium
GCGCGAGTTGAGTTACCCCAGTAACCTGTTCCTGTTGAAAGACCAACCGGAGCTAAAATCTCGCTAGCGTATGCGTTTTGGAATCTTATAACCGCAGCTTTTGTAGCCGGACCGAAGTATGAAGTTTCCATACCTGCAGATCCAGGACCTGAAGCCGCTACTTGGAAGCCGTTTGCGTTGAGGAACTTTTGAATGTTCATTACCTCTCCGCCTCTGTCTCCCATCTTGTGGTTCATTGTGAAGACCATTGCCACACAAGAACCGCCTGAGGTGTTACCACCTGTGTTGCCAGTGTTACCACTGTTGCCTGATGTAGGTTGCCCTGTAAGAGCTGACCTAACATTGTTTATTGTGCCTTGGTCTGCGCCAAATGATACGAGCAAGTTAATGATCGCGTCAACTTGGCTTTGGGACAAAGCTGCTGCCCGCGCTGAGCTTGTCAAAGAGAAAGCAAGCGCAAACACAAGAGCCAGTCCTACTACCGTAGCAACTATATTCTTATATGTTGTACTCATAAATTATTACTTTTAATTAATTAGCTAATTAATTCAAAGACCTTTGTAAACCTGACTTGCTTAGAGTCGTCTTTGAAATGGTGACTCGTGATAAGCAAGTGGCGTCAAACAAAGTTTCGACGGGCTTTGTCTGACTGAGGTTGCAAAACAAGTTTGCAACTTTTGCGCAGCTTGTCTGATTTTCAGCGTTAAAATAATAATGCTTATAATTTTGCTGTCCGTCAAACTTGCTGCTTTTGCCATCTTGCGCGTTTTAAGCTCGACCTTAAAAGTGCGCAAGTTCGGCAACTGCTGTCTGTCTTTCTGTCTTAGAGTCTCGGCGATGAGGGACTGCGCTTCCATTTCTGAAAATGTATTGTCTTGGCAATTAGCTATGTAATTAGCCATGTGTATTTGCATTAGTCTGCAAGTCGCAAAACGCACTGATGTTTGACCGCGTCTTGCGTTGTTTACTATTTAATTGTCAATGAACAAATCAAGTATATTATATCCTACTTGCAAACAAGAGCAAGCGGGAAGATACTTGAAATTGTGGATAACCGCAAAAAGCGAGAAACCACCTACCCTATAGACTACTAAATGTGTGGCATATGTCAAGGTGGAAACATTGCCGGATTTGTGCTGTGGTAAAGTGCAAAAAAATCTCATGCCGGTTACTGAAAAGTGGCTCAAGAGATACTTTGATGATGAGCTTGGACAGCCGGAGGTGTAGATAAAAGGAGTATCAAACCTCATACTGTTGTGGTGCTTGTTTGTTTAAATCAGTTTGTATTGAGTTATCCCTTCTTTATTTGCCGTGCCCATCTTGACCTCGGCACTCCTCAATGATTAGCATTGAACCACTCATCAAGCTTAAGACAAGACACATAAATGAACGCAACCCTCAGGCTGCATACTGGGTCTTGTTTTATTTTATGCTATAACGCGTCCAGCGCTTTTCACCATCTTTTTGGATAAGTTTCTCTTCCAACATTTTGGTGAGTTCGCGTTGTAAAGTTTTTATACTCACTTTGTCGGAATTTGGCAAACTGTCCAGTATCTCAGAGCTTGTAAGCCAAGGGGTGGTCTTAAGGATATCTAAAATCTGCACACGCCTTGAATGTTTTTGCGCTTCTTCTTTGATACTTCTAAATCTGGCGCGCGGTTTACGCTCATCTTTTGTCTTCTGAGACCCATGTCGCTTATTTTGTCGTTTAGTATGTCTTTTATTTTGTCGTTTATCTTCTTGCTCTGACAACTCCGGCTCAGCAGGCACAGTTGCCGAGTGCAACGCATCTTCTACAGATAGCAGATCCTCTTCTGTCAACTGCTTTTCGGGATCCAAATTTACCGTATCCAGATTGCCAGCCAAGTTTGAGAAAGACAAAAGCCCACGTTTTATGATGTTGGCATTATGCTCAGACAAAAAAGAATTGAGATAATAAAAGTCTATAAGCTCGTTGATTTTTATCACGGTAGCTTTAATCTGTTTTAAGAAGTCTGAGCGTGAAATATTGCCGCTAATCGCGTCTATAACATAAAATATTAACTTATTACCCTCTCTGAGCAAATCTCTTTTATCGTCGTCCGGCAGATTTTGAGAGATTAAGATTAAGGCGGCTCGTATTTTCTCCGCCCTTATGAAGATGTCATGCGCAAGTGAGCCTTGGGAAAGTCCAAGTAACTCTGCGTTTGATGCGCCAAGACCGGTTTTATAGAAATCCGGTATTTTAAGGTCCTTGATATTGCTAGCTTGTGTCATGCGCTATATTGTCGTTTATGTGTCGTTTATCTGTCGCTTATGTGTCGTTTATTATATCATAAGCTGTCTTTTTGTCAAAGTCCTTTATCTGCAAAACGACTCGCTTGCGAACTTGTATTTTGAATACATAAACATAGAATCTGCATGGTTTTGGATACAAAACTTTTATATGTTAAAATGAAAGCATGGTCAGAAAAAACGCTAGAACAAAGTCCGGACGCAAAACAACCAAAAGGACTAAAACAGAAAAGAAAAACAGTAAGGTGAAAAGAAGTGTCAGAGATAGGATCTCAGAAGAAGTCGCAAGCGAAACTCTCAAGAGCGCAGCAGTGGTGTTGTTGGCGGCGTTTGCTGTTGTGTTTTTTATGGCCGGCTTCTCTTTGGCCGGGAGGTTCGGCACTATGTTTTATGAGTTTGCGCATGGACTGCTCGGCTTTGGATACTACCTTATACCTGTGAGCATGTTGCTTTTTGCAAGCGCAATGTATAAAACAAGAGAAAAGAAAACCGGGGTGCTACGAAGTGTGTCTATTTTGATATTTGCCATAAGCGGCCTTGCGCTCATGGAGCTGTTCAGCGAGGGCCTGGGTGGAGTCGTCGGTGGCTATGTATTGCATCCGGTGGTTTACGCTTTTGACAAGGTTGCAGGCGGGCTCATTTTAGTGTCTGTCGCTGCGGCTTCACTTTTTGTTGCGTTTGACACTCACCCTATGAAGCTGTTTGCGCGTCAGGAGCAAGAAGATGATGTGGAAGACGAGTCGTTTGTTCAAGATAAGTTGCAATTGGTAAAAGAAACCGTAAAACAGTCAATACCAAAGAAAAATACAGCAAGTAAAAAAGAACCGGCAAAAGAGTCTGAAACGCAAGACGGTAAAGAATCCAAAATCGTAGGCAATATTAAAACCGCAGTAGAAAAAACCAAAAACGCCTTGGACATCAATACGGAGTCTTTCCAAAGCGGGAACTACACAAGCCCGCCCATATCTCTTTTGAAAAAAGACCGCGGCAGACCTTCTGTCGGGGATGTTAAAGCTAACGCAAATCGCATTAAGCAAACGCTCTCAAATTTCAAAGTTCCTGTGGAAATGGATGAGATAACCATCGGTCCTACCGTAACACGCTACGCCATGAAGCCTGCAGAGGGGGTGCGCTTGAGTAAAATCCTGAGCTTGCAAAGCAACTTGGAACTTGCGCTTGCAGCCTCTCCTATCCGTATTGAGGCGCCCATTCCCGGGAAGTCTCTTGTCGGCATAGAAGTCCCAAATAATGCAAAGACAACTCTCGGACTTGCAAACATCATAAGCAGTCCCGAGTTTGCATCAGACAAAGTCTTGCTTCCGCTTGCTCTCGGTAAAGATATTATGGGCACACCCAAGATAGCAGACCTTGCCAAAGCTCCGCACATGCTCATAGCCGGAGCTACAGGAGCCGGAAAGTCTGTAACAATTCACGACTTGTTGATATCTCTGCTTTACAAATATGGTCCTGATAAATTGCGTCTTATCATGGTGGACCCTAAACGCGTTGAGCTGACGCTTTACAACGGTATCCCCCACCTGCTGACTCCTGTAATAGTAGATGCAAAAAAGACAATCTTGACATTGAAGTGGCTTATATCCGAGATGGAAAGGCGTTATGATATCTTGGAGCAGTTCAAAGTGCAGAACTTAAAAAGCTATCACGGCATATTGGAAAAAGAGCTCGCAAAAGACCCTGAGGCAGACATGGAAGCACTGCCATACATAGTCACCGTTTTGGATGAGCTTGCCGATATCATGCAACTGTATCCAAAAGAGCTTGAAAGCGCAATAGTAAGAATCGCACAGAAAGCTCGCGCGGTTGGTATTCACCTTATCCTTGCTACACAACGCCCGGATGTCCGCACCATCACAGGCCTGATTAAGGCAAATATACCGACGCGTATCGCCTTGCAAGTGCCAAGCCAGATAGACTCTCGCACCATACTTGACCAGTCAGGCGCAGAAAAGCTTCTTGGTGCGGGCGACATGCTCTTTTTGTCCGGTAATATGTCAAAGCCTATCCGTGTGCAAGCGCCTTTTGTTTCCACTCAAGAAATCAAAGAAGTGGTAAAATTCATCAGCAAGAACTTTGAAGGCGATTTGCAAGATGAAATCAACTTGGAAGATGTGGGCAAAGATTCTGTGGCATTTAGCTCCGGCAATCTCTTGGAAGACGAAGAGGATGAAAGGAATTCAGATGAATACAAAGCTGTCCTTGAGTTTGTGATAAGCGCCAAAAAAGCTTCCACTTCTCTTTTGCAGCGTAAGTTTAGGATTGGATACAACAAGGCGGCGCGATTTATAGACATGATGGAAGAAGACGGCATCATCGGACCACAAAACGGCTCTAAACCTCGCGAGGTGCTTGTGGACTCGCTTGACGATGGGGCCGCAACTGAAAACGAGGATATTGAAGATGATACAGTGGATTTGATTGACAGTGATACACAAGAACAAAATGACGAGTCTCTGATGCAAGAAGACACTAACGATAACACTCGGGAATATAATGAAGCTGACAATGAAGTAAAAATAAGATATAATAGTGAGGAATAAATTTATTAGTTTAATTAAAAGAACATGAGCACAGGTAACGAAAAAGGAAACAAATA
>CAYPCF010000018.1:4988-9840 GCA_964409155.1 uncultured Candidatus Saccharibacteria bacterium
TTGCAACCCGGAGAGAATACTTTCAGACTGACAGCCCAAGACAAATATGGCCACAGCACGGAAAAAACGGTAAAGATTATCTATAAACAACAATAATATTATGGCAGCGAAAAAAACAGCGAAAAAAACTCCCGCTAAAAAGAGCGGGCAAGATAAGGTGCAGTCCGCAATAGACGATATCAAGGCTCGCTTTGGTGAAGATGCCATCATGACCCTTGGAGCACAGCCAAAGACATCTGTTGACGCCATATCCACCGGCTCCATAGGCATAGACTGGGCTTTGGGTATTGGCGGCTTCCCAAGAGGCAGAATTATTGAAATATTCGGACCGGAAAGCTCCGGAAAAACCACTCTTGCCCTACACACAGTCGCAGAGGCTCAAAAAGAAGGCGGGGTTTGCGCTTTTATTGACGCTGAGCATGCGCTGGACCCAGAGTATGCAAAACGCCTTGGTGTGAAAACCGACCAACTGCTGATCTCACAACCTGACACAGGAGAGCAAGCCCTTGAAATTGTAGAGGGTTTGGTTAGAAGCGGGAAGATAGATGTCATCGTGGTGGACTCTGTAGCCGCCCTAACACCTAAAGATGAGATAGAGGGTGAAATGGGCGCGCACCATGTAGGCAAACAAGCTCGCCTGATGAGCCAAGCCTTGCGTAAGCTGACAGCTATTGTCGCCAAGAGCAAGACTGTGGTAATCTTCATAAACCAAATACGCATGAAAATTGGCGTGATGTTCGGCTCACCCGAGACGACTCCCGGAGGGAAAGCGTTGAAATTTTACACTTCGGTGCGTCTTGATATACGAAGGATTGCGCAAATCAAGAAAGGAACAGAGGTTATGGGTGGAAGACACAAGGTCAAAATCGTAAAGAACAAGGTTGCCGCCCCTTTTCGTGTTGTAGAGTTTGACTTGCTGTATAATGAGGGCATAAGCAAGGAAGGAGAACTCTTGGCGCTCGGTGAGAAATACGGCTTTGTCGGCAAATCCGGCGCATCATACAGCTACGGTGAGCACAAGCTCGGCAGAGGATATGATGCCGCAAGAACTTTCTTGAGAGAAAACAAAAAAATCGCAAAAGAGCTAATGAAAGAAATAAAATCTGCATTGAAAAATGAGGTGTAAGTTTGTGATAAAACGCCTGCAGAGGCCCTGTGGCCTCTGCAGGCGTTTTTAATTTTAATGCCTAACTGCTTTTTGTAAAAAAGCCAGCATCATATCATCATGGAGGTTCAACCTCCATGATTTTCTTGCTGGGGGTTTCTTGTGGAGGTTGTCTTGTGGAGGTTGAACCTCCATGTGGTTTTGTGTGGGGATGGGCGGCTTGAATTTTTGCCTTTTTTGTGTATTATAAGAGCAGTTCAAGCTCGTTTGCAAGGTCGGCAAACGCATATTAGTCCGAAGCTTGAAAATAAATTTAATAAACATGTCAAATTCCAAACAAGATTTTTTCCAGAAACATGGAATAAAATATATAGACTATAAAGATGTAGATTTGTTGATGAAATTCCTGAATGCTCAAGGGCGCATACTGCCGAGACGCGCTACCGGTCTTTCTGCAAAGCACCAAAGAGACCTCGCGCGCGCGGTAAAACGCGCAAGGGAGATGGGGCTTTTGCCATACATCATCTACTAATTTAGACTGATTGGCGCGCGGCAAAGCGAAGCTTTGCCGCGCGCTTTTATCATAGCTACCTACGAGATTGCAACTGTGCCGAGGATCTCCACCAATAGCCGGAAGCATCATCCACCTGCCCTATCAGACCGGAGATATCTGTAGCTGAGATATTCTGTATGTCCGACTCTTCGTATGATACAATCCCCATGTTGAAAGCCGCTTCAGACGCTGCAAGAACCAACCATGTATAGCTCTGGGCATCTCTGCCGTAATATTTATGCCAAGAGTTTTCTCTTGTCATCTGCGTAAACCATTTGAAAATTTCCAACGCCGGCATAGAAGATATGTATTTATAGAGTCGTCGCTCTTTATCACCTCCTTTTAGCGCAGCAGTTTCTTTTATATGCTGTAAATACGAATTAAATTTTGACAACGCGCTTTTTATCGTGCCCTGTCCGGCATTGTATGCATTAATCATTAACAGGACCGTGAGCTGATTTAGGTCTTGCTCTTTGATAGGTATGATCTTTGCAAGGCGCCTGAGCTCAGATGAAAGCACCGGGTATATATCTTTATCAAAATGCACAAGAGCAAGTTTGCTTGCAGTCTTGAAATTTAAACGCGGGTCTTGGTCAGTATTTTGAAGGCTTTTATAAAGCTCTCGTGTCTTTTTTGGTAAATGGCGCAGTATGTCCTGCAAAGCCATGTCTGTTATCTGAAAGGCGCCCTGAGCGCCGACTGAGCTTTCACCTGTATCTGAGAGTCTGTTTTCCTGCGCCGGCAAGCCAAGAATTGCCTTAGTAAGCATACTGCTGATTGTCTTTGGGATTTTAGTGAATTTATAATTTTTTACTTGCTGCAACAACCACTGTTGCTTGGTCATACCATCTTCAAAACGACTTAAAGCTCTGCGTTTGAAAACACGATCATTGGTAAAACGCCTCACGAGCATACTTATGTCGGAGTATATGCTGTCTAAAGCTTCTTTGTGCGCCAACCTTTTAAGTTGCTCTCTGCTGTATGCCGGCTTGTTGTATTTTGCATCATTGCTATCATCTATATAAATGCGCAGTTTATCGCCTTTTGGAGTTGTTATTGTGCTCGGAATTTCGTCTGAAACAACTGCATTCTCTGTTGCATGCCAATGCTTGTAGCCAGACACCGGCTCAGTATCATTTGAGGAAAAATGATTATAACCTGCCCATGACGCTAATGCCGCCATCACTGCGGCAGTCAATACGCCAGGACGCCACAGTTTGAGTTTCTGAGGTGTAGCTTCCACTCGCCTTTTACCGGGCGTGATAAATGAAGGGTCTGGAACTGCGTCTATATTTCCCATACATCTATTATAGCACACCGGCGCACGGCGTAGCCGTGCGCCGGTGTGCTAACACATAACGCATTACCCCTTAGCCCTTTCTATGTAATCACCTGTCTCGGTATTAACCACGATTCTGTCTCCGGTTTCTATAAACAAAGGAGTTGTAACTTTCGCTCCTGTTTCCGTGATGCAGACTTTTGTGCCACCTTGCGCCGTGTTACCTTTTATGTTGGGCGGCGCTTCTGTTACCTGTAATGTCACTTTGATGGGCAGTTTGATCGTTAGAATCTCGTCATCAAAAGTTAGAGCTTCAACAACAGAGTTAGGAGTTACATACTTCATCTTATCTGCAAGTAGATCTGCAGGCAGAAAAAACCTGTCAGCAGGATTATCCGGGTCAGTAAACCAATACTCGTCTTTTTTATTAAAAATGTATTTGATTTCTCTTACTTGCAGCTCCGCTTCTTCTATCTTGTCCGCTTGAGTAAAGCTGCGCTCAACCGTTGCGCCACTTTTTAAGTTCTTTAGCTTTGCTGTGTTGTGGGGTTTCTGGCGTTGTTTTTTAACTACACCACTGGTCCAAACGACCTCAAACGGGTCACCGTCCAGCTCTATAACTTTGCCCGGTTTAATCTCAGTATAACTTAGCATAGCATCTGTTTGCTCTTAACTAAAACGGTATGTCGTCAGGGTTTATCTCGTCTTCATCAGGATACTTGATATCCGCAGGGGTCGGCTCCGCTTCTTCGTCTCCTGCAACCTGAGCAACTGATGCGGGTGCGCCAGCCTGTGTCTTTGGGCCAAATTGCACGCGATCTGCCACGATTTCGGTTCTGTATCGTTTTTGTCCATCTTGCCCTTCCCAACTTCTGGTTTGGATACGACCCTCAATGAAGGCTGTGTCACCTTTTTTAAGATATTGCTGGACAAGTTCCGCTTGCCTGCCAAATACCACTATGTTATGCCAGTCTGTTTGCTCTTGCTTGTTGCCATCTTTGTCTTTATAGAACCTATTTGTCGCTATGGAAAAACTTGCAACTTGCGTTCCGCTCGGCAACGCCTTTAACTCCGGATCTTGTCCTAATCTTCCAAAAATAAATGCTTTGTTTATATTCATATAACAAGCATTATAGCATAAAGCTTATTTTTTACCATAGCGTCTTGCAGAAAAAAGGCGCAAGCTTTGCTTGCGCCTTTTCCACCTGTCAAAGATTAAACTTCAGCTATATCATCTATGGCTTTGTCCAAACTCTCATCGGAGACCGCGCTTGTCTCTTCCGCTTCAGTCTTTGTTTTTATAAGCTCATCATTTTTCACCTCTTTTAGTTCATTTACTTTAAATTGCGCGCGCGTATCCTCACGAACCGTTTTAAATAAAATGAAACGCAAAATCTCTTTGTTGTCTTTTAGCTCTTTTTGCAATTCCGGCAACTTAGCTTTAGGGGCTTCAAATTTAATCCATCCAAAATATGCCTTATCATACTTGTCATTATGTCCACCTCTCGGCACTATCATCGTGTAGGCAAGATCTATCAACTGAGGCTCACCCTCCATGATAAACTCTCCGTCAAAACTCTGAATTAACTTACGGATCTCGTCCACTTTGTTTGCTATGTCAGCTTCCGGAACTGTTGGCAGTATATGATACCCAAGCTCATATACACCGTAAAGCTCCATATCTTTTTCTTGACTGTTTATATTTTTTGTTTCACTCATGCGCTATAATTTATCACAAGAAAAAGAAAAAAGCAAGGATGACAATCCCATCGCGCAGAAGCAGAAAGTTTGTTGACAATCACATGAATACGTGTAGGCTTTTAAATACATAGTATGGAAGAAATATATCGTAAAATAATATGTTATAAATCTTGTTCATACACGAGCACCCCTAAAGAGCAAACACACTCTTAGC
>CAYPCF010000019.1:0-9759 GCA_964409155.1 uncultured Candidatus Saccharibacteria bacterium
CTTTAACACCGAAAAAAATATATGCAATAATGACGCATCATAATTCTCTCAAATGCTGCCTGAGCCATACCTCAGGCTCGCCAAAGCAAAACACCGCGCTTTAAGCGCGGTGTTTTGCTTTGGCGGTGAGGGCGGGATTCGAACCCGCGGTAGCTTGCGCTACACACGCTTTCCAAGCGTGCGCATTCGACCACTCTGCCACCTCACCTTAGTCTCACACAACCGTGCTACATCTTAGCAAAGCTTAGATAGAAAATCAAAGCCCAACTCATCCACGATCCATCGCCATGAGAGCTTTTACTCTCTCTTCTATCGGAGGATGAGTAGAAAAAAGTTTTGCAAGCCAAGCGCCAAATCCTTTGTCCGCTCCGGCAAAAGGGTTTGCAATAAAAAGATGAGCTGTGGCTGTTGATGCATGTCTCATGGGTATCTTGGCCTTGGAGATTTTTATCAGAGCACTTGCCAGACCTTCCGGATATCGGGTCAAAAGCGCACCTGAGCTGTCCGCCAAAAATTCTCGCTTTCTGGATATTGCAAGCTGTATCAACTTTGCGGCAATGGGAGCGACGATCATGGCTATCATAAAAAACCACACGAACAGTGGACCTTTGTTTTCACGGTTAGAGCCACCGATCAGACCACCGCGCCAAGCCATATCCGCCAACATACCCACCAAGCCGGCCAAAACAACAGCTGCGCTCATAACCAAAATATCTCTATCTTTTATGTGAGATAACTCATGTGCCAAAACACCCTCAAGTTCCGTTTTGTCTAAAAGCTCCAAAAGACCGGTGGTTACCGCGACAGAAGAATGCTTAGGGTCACGCCCTGTTGCAAAAGCATTCGGCGCAGGGTCGTCTATGATATATATCTTTGGTTTTGGTAGTCCTGCTGTGATAGACAAATTCTCCACGATGCGATGTAAGTCCCTGTATTGACTCTCATCTGCAAGGCGAGCTCCTGAACTTGCCAACGCTATTTTGTCTGAAAACCAAAAAGATGTCGCATTGCCAAACAAAGCGGCAAAACCGGCAAAATATACGGGAAAGTAACTACCCACATAAAGACTCGTCAAATATCCGACAAGCATAACGAAAGCTGTGAAAATAAGCATCAATATGACCGTCTTCACTTGATTTTTCTCTACTTGTGAATACGCGCTTGCCATATGTGTATATATTATACTTTGCGTCGCATAAGCTCCACCAAAAGAGCCACCGGCCCTCCCAACGCTCCACCGTCTTTGGGCAGGTCATCGTTTGGTCCCGGCGTCATCCGTGGCGCCATGTCTATGTGCACAAAAGATGAATTTAAGTCTTTTGCAAACTCATATAAAAAGGCTCCGGCTGTGCTTGTGCCTCCGTCTCCTGCACCACCTTTGTTTTGAATATTTTTCAAATCGGCGAAAGTCCCTTTCATAATTTCTGAGTATTCGTCCCACAAAGGCAAAGGCCAACAGTAGTCTCCTGTCTCCTGCCCCCATTGTCTCAACGCCCAAGACAAATCCTCGTCTTTGGACATGACGGCATTTGCCTCTTGACCAAGCGCCACCAAAGCAGCTCCTGTCAAAGTCGCCACCGTTACGAGCATCTTGGCCTTATACTTGGCGGCGTAACTTATGCCATCTGCCAGAACCAGCCTGCCTTCTGCATCTGTGTGCCCTATCTCTATAGTTTTGCCGGACATTGTTTTGATGATATCACCGGGGCGTAGCGCAAAGCCCGAGACTGCGTTTTCTGCAGCCGGAACTACTGCCACCACATTTACAGGCAAGCGCAAGGCTGCGGCAAGAGCAACTGCACAAAGCGCGGCGCCGCCACCTGACATATCTTGGTTCATATCAGCGAACCTTCCAGCCGGCTTAATGTCCAAACCACCCGAGTCAAATGTGATACCCTTTCCTACTATTGCCAAGTCATAAGACTTCTTTTTGGCGCCTTTATATTCCAGGGTTATGAGTTTTGGCTCGTGAGGCGACCCCTTGCCGACAGACAACAATGCTCCCGCTCCCATTTTCTCCAATGCTTTTTTGTTATAAATCTTTGCTATGAGTTTCTTGTCTTTTCTTGCAAGTTTCTTGGCTTCTTCTGCAAGAGTAGCCGGCGTCATGTCCTCAGCGGGCGTATTGGCCAAGTCTCTTGCATGCAAAATATATTTAGCATAATCCTGAGCCCTCTTTAATTCTTTTTTATCTGCCCCGTTGACAAACACAGTTGAAATCTTGGGCGTTTTTTTGCTTTTGTATTTATCAAAAGCATAATTTGCCAACTCAAATTGAAGCAACAGCTCAAAACTCAAAGTTGCAATATCATAGCTTGGCAAAAGCTGTGATAAAGCAGAGATGTCCACGGATAAAGTGTATGCTTTGTGCGCCTTAGCAGAAGATACGGCCTTGCGAAATACCCTGCGTAACTTACGAATGTTTAAGTCGTTGTCTGCAACAGCAATATTAATCGCATCAGATATCTTGTTTTCATCCTTGATGTAGAAATTAAGCTGCTTTGCTTTTGCCGGTGCTTTGCCGGTTTTCCAGGTGATCATATCAACTTAGAACTTTACTTCTACTGGTTTTTCCGCCTTTTCTTTCTCTTCTTCGCCAAGCTCAAAGAAATCAGCTTTCTCAAACTTAAAAAGACCGGCGATAATGTTTGTCGGCACGGTTTCTATTTTGGTGTTGTAGTCACGCACTGTTGCGTTGTAGAACCGACGTGATGCTTGAATCTTATTTTCAGTATCTGTAAGCTCACGCTGCAATTCCAAAAAATTCTCGTTGGCTTTTAAGTCCGGGTAATTCTCCGCTACCGCAAAAAGACTCTTCAAGGCGCCTGAGAGCATCCCATCTGCTTGAGCGTAATCCTCAGGCTTTTGCGCGTTTGCCATACTGGCGCGCGCCTCTGTAAGCTCTTGCAATACTTGTTTTTCGTGGGCGGCGTAGCCTTTTACTGTCTCTATTAAATTTGGAATCAAATCAAGACGCCTTTTAAGTTGGACTTCTATGTCAGACCAAGCTTCGCCGACTCTGTTTCTCCAAGTAATGAGAGAATTGTAAGCAAAAACTACAAATCCGACAATAGCAAGCGCTAAGATTAGAAGTATTGTTCCTGTTGTAAACATAAGCATTTATGATTAATTATTTGTAATAATCTCATTATAACCCAAGAAACTATGCTTGCCAAACTATACGACAACATGTTCAGGGGTCTTGCCTGAGGCGAAGTCCACCACGCTCTGCGCTGCCATAGCAGACATCTTCTCTCTTGTCTCCTTTGTTGCACTGGCGATATGTGGAGTCAATATAACATTATTCATAGCTACAAGTTCCGGGCTAATCTCCGGTTCGTTTTCAAAGACATCAAGCGCGGCGCCGGCTATCTGTTGGTTTTGCAGAGCCCTTATCAGAGCCGCTTCATCTACAACCGGGCCGCGTGAAGTGTTTATCAACAATGCGGTGTTCTTCATTATGGAAAATTCGTTGTCGGACAAAAAATGTCTGGTTGAATCAAGTAACGGGACATGGACAGTAACAATATCTGCGCGCTTGAGTACGGTGTCTTTGTCTTCATACACAGCGCCCATCTGATTGAGCCTCTCGTTTGGCGCTATGTCACTATATACCACTTTCAAGCCAAGGGCGTGAAATATCTCAGCTACGCGTGTGCCTATCCTACCTGCGCCAAGAACGCCCAAGACTTTTCCTTTCAACTCCATCCCCAAGAACAACATCGGAGCCCACCCTTTGTATCTGCCGGCGCGCGCAAAATCATCGGCCTCAACTATGCGCTTAGATAACGCAAAAATCATAGCGGATGTGAATTCTGCCACAGCATCTGTAAGAACTCCGGGGGTATGAGTCACCATAATCCCTCGCTCTTTGGCTGCATCTAAATCTATGTGATTAAAACCTACAGAGTATGTCGCGCAAATTTTAATGGGAGCTGTGTCAAACACCTCGGCATCAATCTTGTCTGTCAGTAAACACAAAAGCGCATCCGGCTGGAACGCTTTTACCTCTGATAATAGCTCTTCTCTTGTAAGCACACCATCTTTCTCTGAAATCTTAAGGTCAAATCCGGCATCCTGTAAAATTTTAATCCCATTTTCGGGTATGCGTCTTGTTACATATACTTTCATAAACTATTTTAATTAACTTATAAATTAATAATCAATTCCCGCAAAAAGTCTTAAGCGATTGCGGACCGTCTCTTTCACCGCTTCATGACCTTGAGCAAAATATTTATAAGGAGCTATCTGCTCCGGATCTTTACGCAGAGACTCTTCTATCGCAAATCTGTAGGCTTTGCGTATCTCCGTGTTAATGTGCACACAATTCATACCGGCAGATACAGCCTCTTTAAAATCTTCATCGCTTACACCTGAGCCCCCATGCAAAACAAGATGAGTATCCGGTAGGACTTGTCGTATGCGCTTTATCAAATCTATCTGAAGCTGTGGGTTGCTCATACCCTTGAGCATACCGTGCAAATTACCAACTGCCGGCGCAAGAGCGTCTACACCGGTTTGCTCAACAAAATCTCGGGCTTGTTCCGGTGTCGGAAGTGATGCTTGCAAAACATCATCGGGTATTTTGTCTAAAAGTTTACTGGATGTGCCTATATATCCAAGCTCCGCTTCCACTACTATTTGCCTGCCGGTTTTCTCCTCTGTGCGGCGAGCATACTCTACGACTTCTTTTGTTTTGGCAATATTTTCTTCCAGAGGAAGTCTGACACCGTCAAAAATGACCGAGTCAAATCCGGCATCTATCGCTTTTTTGCAAGCTTCTGTCGTATGATGGTGGTCTGCGTTTAAAAACACGGGCGTGCCGCGCGCCGTGCGCGCGGCACGCACAAGCGCCACCGCATTTTCAATTCTCAAAAAATCTTCTTCACCTTCAGAAACTCCTATGATTACCGGCAGGTTTAGCTCAACAGCAGCATCTACAATGGCATTGAATTGTGTAGAGTCAGATATATTGAAATGACCGACCGCTACATGTCTCTTTTTAGCATCATGAAGTACATCTTTAATCATAGATCTCTTTCTATGCTTACTTTGTAATCATCCGGTGCAGATTTCAAATAAGACTCCAAAGCTTTCTCATTGAGCAATCCTTTTTGCGCGCCTATGTATTGCACGACAGACATGGAATTGATCGGGCCTCGCAACATGGCCTCATCTATAGACATGCCTTTTGCCAAATACGCAACGGTTGTAGAAGAAAAAGCGTCTCCCGCCCCTGTTCTGTCAACAGGTGGCGCAAGATCAGGATACATTGGAAGCGAGTAGAATTTTTTGCCATCGTATGCAAAGGCGCCATTTGGACCATCGGTAATCATCACAATCTTCGGTCCTTTCTTGTGCATATCTTTTAGCAAGTCCTTCATATTGGAGCTGTCAGATTGTAGAATGTATTGAGCTTCTTGTTTGTTACAAAAGAAAATATCTGTAACACGATAAAGTTCTTTTAATTTTTTGTATCCTAAATTGATTTGGAAAGTCCCCGGCTGAAATGCCAATTTGGTTTTCCTACCTGACACAAAATCAGCCACTTCAAAATGAAAATCCACCGCATGCTCGCCAATAGATGAAAAATAAAACCAAGAAGGATCTGTCTTGAATTTTGGTATTTGGTATTTGTAAGGATGTTGCTTGACCAAGATTGTGCGCTCTGCGCCAAAACGCAAAACTATATGGTAGTTGGTTGGCAATTCATCATGGGTTTTAATAAATTCTGTGGATACTTGCTCTTTTTGCAAATGTGCGGTGCACACTTGCCCATTAAAGTCATCGCCAACACCCGCCACCAAAGCTGCACTCAAGCCAAGACGAGCGGCCGCCACAGAAGCATTGGCGCTGTTACCCACAGCGGGGACCTCTTTCATAGACTCATATGCTATTTTCTCCCCAAAACGAAAGCACAGCTCTTTGTGCCCGGCATTCTGGAGCATGTCCACATCCTTCAACTCAATGAAATTATCTGTGGTTACATCTCCTATCCCAACAAAATCATATTTCATACGCCTATTTTATAAAATCTTTAACCGCCTTAATAATTGCGTTACTATCAAGCTCATAGTATTCCAGCAATTCCTCCGGCGTACCAGATTGCCCAAATTTATCTTTAACACCTATCATACGCATAGGGACCGGCTTGGTGGTTGAGAGAGTCTCTGCAATGGCAGAACCGAGCCCGCCTGCTATTTGGTGGTTTTCTACTGTTATAACTCTCTCGGTCTCGTGCGCATACATAAGCACCGCATCAATATCCAAAGGTTTTATGGTTGGCACATTTATAAGCAAAGACCCTATGCCTTCTTTGTCTTGCAATGTTTTGGCTGCCAAAAGCGCTTGATGAACCGAAGTTCCTGTGGCAAAAATTGTTAACTCTGGACTCTCTGAGCGCCACAGCTCATAGAGCTCACCTATCTTAAAAGGTGTCTTCTCTGAGCTTATAATCGGAGTATTTTCTCGCGCAAGGCGTATATATACCGGAGCATCTACTTCAGCCGCCGCTTTTGTGGCGCGCTCAGCTTCCAGACTATCCATCGGAGCGAGAACCACCATTCTCGGCAAGATTCTCATAAGCGCGATGTCTTCTATGGCTTGATGTGTTCCTCCATCAGGGCCTACGGAAATGCCCGCGTGTGAGCCTACTATCTTGACCGGAACATTGTTATAACATATGGTGGTGCGAATTTGTTCCCAGTTCCGCCCGGGAGAAAACATGGCGTATGAGCTAACAAACGGCACCTTACCCATAGCCGCCAAACCGGAAGCAAAAGCTGCCATGTGTTGTTCTGTAATACCTACCTCAAAAAATCTGTCGGGGTGAGCATCACGAAAAGCATCCATTTTTGTACTCCCGGTAAGATCTGCACAAGCCGCAACTACACGCGGGTCTTTGTCTCCAAGTTCTTTAAGAGCTCTACCAAAGCCAACACGCAACGCTTCTTGCTTTGCTTTTGTGAAAAAATTCTCATCTAAAAATAACTCGCTGTTTAACATATGCTATTGTATTTCTTCTTCTTTAAATGTGCTCTTTAATGACTCTATGGCTTTATGCATCTGCTCTTTGCCGGGTGGACGACCATGCCAAAACGGATTTCTCTCAAAATCCTGTACCCCTTTCCCCGGGACAGTCAAAGCAAATATGATACTTGGCCTATCGTTGACCACTTTTGCTTCCTCTATCGCAGAGTCAAGTTCCTGAAAATCATGGCCGTTGACGGTTTGAGTGTGCCAACCAAACGCTTGCCATTTGTCCTCTAAAGGCTCAAGCGGCATGACCTCATGAGTATAGCCATCTATCTGGATATCATTTCTATCCATTATCGCGATGAGATTATGTGGCTTTTCCTTGCCGGCATGTAACGCGGCCTCCCACACATTACCTTCGTTAATTTCTCCATCACCCATCAGGCAAAAGAAGAAACGACGCGAATTAGACCCATTCTCAAGTCTGTCTGCCATCACCATACCCAAAGCTTGAGATAAACCTTCACCAAGAGGTCCGGAGCTCGTCTCCACGCCCGGAAGAAATTCTCTGTGAGGGTGCCCTTGCAAGCGTGATCCAAATTTACGCAATGTCTTGAGCTCAGATACCGGGAAGTATCCGGCGCGAGCCATAGCAGCATAAAGAACAGGTGCTATGTGTCCATTAGACAAAATCAAACGATCTCTTTCAGGCCAGAATGGGTCTTTTGGGTTATGATGAAGGGTATGCTCATAAAGTAGAGTAAAAACATCAGCCATCCCCAAAGACCCCGCAGTGTGACCCGACCCTGCTTCAACAAGCATCTCTAACACATCTATGCGAATACGCAGTGCCTTTTTCTGCAAGTCTTTAATTTGTTCATCAGATAACATTGTTTTGTATTATAACATTTTAATTTGAGCCATTTTGAGAATCTTGACCATTTGCGGTATTTGACTGTGTGCCGGAGTCCGCCGGTGTGTCCCCTGCTGAGTCATCATTGTTCTGTGGCGCGTCTGTATTAGCATCTGACTCCGAACTCGCAGACGCATCTTGTGAGTCTGTCTCTGTTGAAGAATTGTTGTCTGCCGAGCCCTGCGCAGCACTGTCTGCTTGCTGTCCTTGGTCAGAATTCGGCTGTGTGTCTGTGTTCGCATCCTGTTGTGCTGCGTCTTGGTCGCCGCCACTGTCCGGTTGGGTATTGTCTGGCTCACCTGTATCACTTGTATTGTCGGCGCTGTTGGTGTTTCCAACTGCAGTATCACTTGGGCTGTCTGTGGTATCATCAGAGTTGCTGTTCTGATCGTTGTTTTGGTTGTCAGTATCTCCATTTTCTGTGTCGGTTTGAGTGTCAGTATCAGTCTGTGTGTCAGATTGTTCGTCAGAACCACCCTCTGCATCAGAGCTATTGTCTGTATTTACAGTGTCGTCTGAAGCTCCGTCTCCACCATCATTTGTCCCATCTCCGGTATCTGCTTGATTGTCATCCGGACCAGCTTCGAGGATAGAATTATTGTCGCCTGCATCGTCATTTGCATCATTTGTTTGTGATGCGCCGCCACTTCCACACCAAGAATAACTATTGTCTTTTTGACAAAGTTCTGACTTTAGCGTTTCGTTTTCTACCTTAAGCTGCTTAATGTCGTCCCTGTTCTCTGTCACTGACTGCCAAATACTCTTAATCGCCTCCACAAGTACCGCAACCATCTTTTTGTAATCCAACTGCAAGTATCCGTCTCCTCCTTTTTCCACCACTTCAGGTAAGATAGGTTGTACCTCCTGCGCTATAAAACCTATCTCACGCCTATTGTCAAAGCCCAATCGGTGCGGGAATTTTTCTGTATTCCAATAATAAGTTACCCCTCGCAACGCAAGCACCTTTTCAAGGGGATCGCTTATGTCTTGAATGTTCATCTTTAACCTTCGGTCAGAGTTGGCCAGCTGAGAGAGTGCTGTACAGTTTGCATCAAACAGAGTTATAGAGAAGTTTCTATCCCTATATGTATTGGCATTGGTACCGTTGTCACCCTCATGGATAATAACTTTTAAGCTGTTTGTTCCGTAGTTTGATATATCAATATTTACATCATCGCGAATATTTGCAGCCTCTTCCTTTGAAACATGAGCATAGTAATCATTTGTGTTCAAACTATTTGTAAAATTAACCGTATATCTACCGGTATTAGTTCTATTAACACCGGAAATATCACCGTATTGTTTGATGACAGTTCCATCTCCTTGAACTTTAGCTCCACCTATCACACAAGATACCGGATTTTGCCATGCGATACCTGAACCTGTTGATGTTAAAACTTGTCCTGAACTGCCGAATGCACCGCTTGAATCTTTCAGACCCCCGTCTATCTGAATATTCCCGGCGATATGTAACTTTTCCGCAGGAGTAGTTATACCTATACCCACATTCCCATTGTTAAGAACAGTCAAGAAGTTCTGAGAACTACCGTCATCGGCAACAGACTCATCATGACTGGTTACCCCCGCTTTTCTGTTTATCACAATTCTATCACTTCCTGAGTATGGTCTACCTATAAACCACTCGTTGTCAGCCGGGTCATCATGCATAAAGATACCAAGCCCTCTGTAATTTGGATCTGAGCTTGCCTCCAAGATAATACCCGCCTGTGTGTAGCCAGACTGACCGCCTCGCAGACGCAGTCTTGCGCTGCTGGATGATGTTTGTATGTCTAAATTATATACGGGATTCGTAGCACCAATCCCCACATTCCCTGCGCCATCTATCCTTAAGCGTTCAGCATTTCCAACCT
>CAYPCF010000020.1:0-9038 GCA_964409155.1 uncultured Candidatus Saccharibacteria bacterium
CAAAAATATATTCGCCCGAAGCGTTGCTTCGGGCTCGTTATTTTTGTGAGCTAACAACTTGGGAATCGGCGTCAAACTCTAAGCTTTTTGGCTCACTTTGTTCGCCAAAAGCGCTAAGAGTTTCCTGCCCGGGCTCGCGCGCCAAAAAGCTGCGCGCTCTCGCTTTTTGGACTTCGTCGCGCTTCGCCTTTCGATTCCCCGTAGGGTCTACAAAAATATATTCGCCCGAAGCGTTGCTTCGGGCTCGTTATTTTTGTGACCCTACGGGGAATCGAACCCCCAATTTCAAGCTATGCTTGATTAAAACAGACTGCCGTGAAGACTCACGGCAGAAACCTGCAATCTGCTTAATTAAAGAACTAATCGGTTAACATAATATTTGCACTGTGACCCTACGGGGAATCGAACCCCGGTTTCTGCCGTGAGAGGGCAGCGTCCTAGCCGCTAGACGATAGGGCCATACAGGCAACTATTATACACAAAAAACAGAAAAATGAAACAACATTTCAATTCTTAGGACAGATTATTGATTATCTTGCTTGTGCCTCTTTTCTTCTATCAGTTTCCTTGCCATTGCACAATATGCACATACTACCTGGATTGCCATTGTTTGCCTTGTCTTACTAAAAGCTCTCTTGCTTCTTGTTTGTCTTTCAGAATCTCTACCAACACCTTTTCCATGCGCATGGATTGAGACCCTTTCACCAAAATCAAATCTCCGTTTTGTATTTTTTGCCTTAATTTTTCCACCAAGTTTTTATGTTCGTTCTGTGTAAAATTAAAGAGTTTAGATTGTGTGTTGGGATCTGCTAAAAAGATTTGTGATGAAACCTCTTTAAAATTAGGCCCCAGTGTAAAGACATAATCTGCACACACCAAAGCTTTTGACAGAACTTCGGTATGCGCTTTTGTAGATACCTTACCTAACTCTGCCATATCACCCAACACAGCTATTTTCTTTCCGGATATACAAGTAAAACTCTCCAAAGTATCTAACGCTGCAATACATGCGCTCGGAGAAGCATTGTAGCTATCATCTAACAACATGGAGTTATCAACTCCTTGTAAAAGACTCATTCTGCCTTTCACTCTCTCCATATTGTCCAGCCTTGCTATGGCAGCTTCTCGTGGAACAGAGAAATTGTCTGATACTGCAAGCGCTGCCAACCTCGGCTTTACTTGTTGTGCGCCTAAATTCTTTCGCAAGACAAATTGTATTTTATCTGAGTTGATAGACACCTCAGCTCTCACCCGCATCGCTTGTCCGTCTTTACACTCAGCTTGCACTTTAAGCAATCTGTATCTTGTCTCTTTATTGGCGCCAAATGAAAGTTTTTTATTATCTATATCGCTCAAATATTTGTTCCAATTTCTGCTATCTGCATCATATACAATGACAGAATCTTTCTTTAACATATCTAAGAGCTTAGCTTTCTCTTTAAATAGCTCATCTGTATCCTTAAAGTTTTCCACATGGACAGGCGTATCCGGCAAGGCCACCAAGACAAGCACATCTACTTTCAGCCACTTTGCCACACGCTCTATGTCACCGGGTTTGTCTGCGCCAAGCTCCAGCACCAATAGCTCAGGATACTCATGAGAAAATAAAACTAAAATACCTTTGAGCAAGTTAATTACCCACACAAGTGGATTACTCCAAGCATTAGGCAACCCTAACACGGTAAGTGGCAAGCCTATCTCACTATTGAAGCTCTTGTTGCTCTTTCTTACTCGCTTATCAGGACTATCAAGCGCAGCGAAGACGGCGTCTTTTGTGCTTGTTTTACCCAAGTTTCCACCTACCAAAACTATTTGCGGCTTATGCCTTAGCAACGCCATGCGCGCCTCAAAAGACAATACCGCAACCACCAACTGTTTTAAGAAATCTTTCATGATATTTATCGGTCAGGTTCTATATTATAGTAGTTTATTAAAAAGTCCACCGCCTCATAAAACGGCTCGGTAAGAGTTTGTGATGCATACTTTGCTCCATGTGGCTCCTCATTCACCAATAAAACAACAAAGCGCGGACTAAAAGACGGGAAATAACCAAAAAATGTATGGTTATATAAATTTTTTATATAACCACCTCTCTTGGAGCTGATTTGAGCTGTTCCTGTCTTTATCGCTACACTGTAATGTTCTTTCTTCTTTTTTCCATGCGCCAATACTTTGTCAACAACTGTCGTCAACATACGGCTTATTGTCTCTTTAGTCTTGTCGGAAAATACTTTTTCCGGCGGGTCATATTCCACCTTCTCTCTCAAACCATTGTTATAAATCTTCTCTACCGCAAGATGTGGCTCTGCTATCTTCCCTGTCCCGAGAGCTCCCAAAGCGCGCACCATGGCAATAGGTGTAAACGCCACACCTTGACCGAAAGATGCCGTAGCATATTCAATATCTCTCGGTGAGTTTAAGTTGTGAACTATCGGATCTGCTTCATTAGGCAAATCAATACCTGTGATATCCAGCAAGCCAAGCTTTTTGAACGCTTCTTTAAACCTCTTTTTTCCCAGCCTCTCATATACCCACGCCGCGCCAACATTTAAAGACTGAGACAAAATCTCTTGAACAGGCACAACTCCACGCGCGCGTTTGTCGTAGTTATAAATCGTAGAGCCGTTGTATGTTTTATGTCCGGTGTCGTTGTAAGTGCTGTGCTCAGATATGACGCCGTAGTCAAGCCCGGAGGCAACAGTTAGCGCCTTAACTATGGAACCCATTTCATAGACATTCTCCACCAAAGGATTCTCAAATGTATGCACATCTTTGACTTTTGCGTAATCATTAAGATTAAAACCCGGATAGCTCGCCATTGATATCACCTCTCCATTATTCGGGTTATAAACTATAATACTAACTCTTTTTGAATGCCATTTATGGGCTGTTTTCTCTGCAATTTCCTGCATCTTCTTCTGCACCAACGGCTCAATACTTGTAACTATTGACAAGTCCCCGTTATCCATTTCACCCGCCAACACTTTTCTTACTCCGCCAAACAATTCAGCAAAAAAATTCACTCCTAAACTGGCATTGTCTCTGTATAACTCATCATCGTAAAATCTTTCAAGACCGTATCTGCCACGCAACAAACTGTCATCTGCGCTTTTTGCCACAAAACCAACTGCCTGAGGCGCAAGATTTCCTTCCGGATAAAATCTATACCTGTGCGCCACTAAAATGACACCTTTTATCTTCTGCGCTCTTATTTTGTCTGCCAACTCCTTTGGAAGCCGACGCTTGATTTCTTCATAAGGATCGTCTTTCTTCCGTGCCTGAGACAAGAACTTGCCGTAATTTATCTTTAAGTTTAAGTCTTTGGTGAGAAAATTATACAAGCGGTCCGGGTTTTTAAGTTTATTTGGGGCTATCGCCAAAATATATCCTGTTTTGATACCTGCCGCATCCAAGAGACTCCCGTCTTTTCTTCTAAAATAAATCTTGCCTCTGTCGTAGAATTCCGATTTGTAGTTATATTGTTTGTTGGCTTGTATCGCGTAATATTCATGCTTTACCACCTGCAAATCATACAAGCGAAACAACAATAACCCCAACAAGAAAAACAGGAGAAGAGTTGCAATATAGGCTCTTTGTTTCAGGACAAGCTTTCCGGCTGCACGCTTTGCCATAAGCTAATTTGCCATACCAAGGTAACGGTCTACCTTGACAAATTTCTTGGAGTTTGAATCCAGTATGATAAAATCAGCGTTTTCTTTCTTTGTGTTCTCGGGAGTAATCAAACTGTATTTTGTAACATATTCCGCTTCAAGTGTTGAAATCTCAGACTCTGCCTTGGCTATATCTACCTGTAAACTCTTTGCTACCGCAGTATTATATATCGCTGAAAACAAAAAATATAAGTATAAAAATAAAAGGACTGCGAATGTGCCCACAAGCACACGATAGCTTTGATATATGTAAAAATTTAAAGCAGCTTCTACTTTGCTAACTTTTCTAATTCTCCTTTTCTGTCTTATCACTCTTTTCATAAACTCTTAATTTTGCAGACCTGGCTCGTCTATTTTCTTGCAGCTCTTTTTTTGAAGCCGTGATGGGTTTTTTGTTTATCATCCGCCCTTTGCCTTCTTTAGCCCATTGCCTAAACTGCCTTTTGACAATCCTGTCTTCCAGAGAGTGGAAGCTGATAACAGCCACCCTTCCGCCTGAAGACAGAAGTCTGTCTACCGCAGACAAGGCATCTTGAAGAACAGAAAGCTCTTGATTTACGGCTATGCGTAGAGCTTGAAATGTCTTGGTTGCAGGATGTAATCTACCGTATCTAAATCGTCCGGGGACCGCAGCGGACACTATGTCGGCAAGCTCTTTGCTGCTTTGTATATCCTTTTTGCTGCGCGCTGCAACTATCGCAGCAGCTATCCTTTTTGCAAATCTCTCTTCGCCAAAACCTTGTAAGATGTCTATCAAGGTATCTTCTTGCCAGCTGTTTACAATCTCGTAAGCTGACAAAGCGCTTTCATCGTCGGGATGCGAAGCATAACTCATCAAAAGAGGCTCATCTTTACGGAAACTAAAACCTCTGCCTGAATTGTCAAATTGATCTTGACTCCAACCCAAATCAAGCAAAATTTTATCTACAGACTTCAGTTCTAACTCCGTTGCAAATCTCTCCATGTCGGCAAAATTGCCTTCAAAAAGCTTCCATGGGACAATAGCGTCTAAGCTTTCAAGTTTATCCCGGGTTCTGAGCAAAGAATTTTCATCAAGGTCAGTTCCAAAGAAAAAACCTTTATCACCCAATAAAGAAAGCATAGCAGAGGCGTGCCCTCCCGAGCCCACAGTCCCGTCAAAGACAACATCGCTCTTTTTGATTTGCAAATTATCCAAGACTTCTTGTAAAAGAACAGGTTTGTGCTTTGTTTGCGGTGTTTTGCCGTCGGGGGTGCTGTTTGAAATAAGTTGAGTGCGCATGACTTATTTAATTTTTTGAGTATGGAGAACACAAAGTTTGTATGTGCTCGCATCCCCCGGCGGCAAAACACCGCAAATCTACAAAACTCCCACTTCACTGAGCTTCTCGGCAAGTAGATCAGCGTTTTTTTCTATACTCTTTGTATAACGCTGCCATTTACCTTCATCCCATAGCTCTATCCTGCTTGAGACTCCGGCAAATACAACCTTACTTTTGAGCCCGGCAAAGTCTTTTAAGTGGTCTGGAATGAGAATGCGCCCTGACCTGTCTACCGAGATCTGCATGGCGCCGGCAAGCATGAACCTGGCAAAATCCCTTGCGTCTTTGTTTGTAAAGGACATCGCTCTGATGCTCTGCTCCACATTCTTCCACTCTTTCAGTGGGTAGAGAAACAAGCTTTCATCGAGACCACGCGTGAGAACCACTTTTGAGCCCAGCTCCTTTAAAAAAGCTTTAGGCAAAGTGAGCCTCTTTTTATCATCTATCTTATGCGTGTATTCTCCTAAAAACATATTTCCCACTTTATCCCACCTGTTTGGCATTATATACCACTTTCTCCCACTTGTAAAAAATCCGGCCCCAGTTTATCTGTGGATACTGTGGATAACTCTGTGAGCCAATATTAAAACGCCACAGCTACGCTGTGGCGTTTTGGCAAAACATCTTGCTTAATTTATCATCTCATAACTAAGCAATGCTATATATCATAAGCTAAAAACTACAATTCATCTCCTATTTTAATTTCATCAATGGAAAAATCTGCGCTTCACGGACAGGTTTGTCCATCAAAAAGCTAAATAGCCTTTCTGAAACCCCAAAGCCAAATGTCGGAGGCATTCCATATTCCAAAGCCTCAACATAGTCCATATCCGCCATCTGTGCCTCGTCATCTCCTGCATCGCGAAGTGCTTGTTGCTCCAAAAAGCGCTCTTTCTGATCAATTGGGTCATTAAGCTCAGAAAAACCCTTTCCCATCTCAGAGCCCGCAATCAAAACTTGGAATCTTTCCGTAACTCTTTCATCATCTCTTTTTTTCTTTGCAAGTGGCTCCATAAACACCGGAACATCTATCAAAAATGCCGGCCCTGCGATGCTTTTTCTGATTTTTTTCCAGAGCAAATCCGCTCCGCGCCCTATGCTTATTGTCTTTTCGTCAAAGTCAATTTTTTCTTCTTTAAGTTTTGCCTTTATCTCATCAAGGCTCGCTTCAAGCACATCTATACCAAAATTTTCTTTTATAATCCCTGTAAAGCTAATCTTTTCCCATTCTTTATCAAAATCAACCTGCATGCCTTTTATCTCAAATTGCCTTGTGCCAAATACTTTGTCTGCTATTTCAAGATACAACTCTTTTATCATTTGCATTCCATAGTTGTAGTCTTTGTATGCCATGTAAAACTCCATTTGAGTGTAGTCTTGCAGGTGCTCTGCGCTCATACCCTCGTTTCTAAATATTCGGCCTATCTCAAAGACTCTCGGGAAACCTGCCACCATAAGACGCTTTTGCCAAAGCTCACCTGCAGAAATCCTTAAATACACATCAATATCCAATGCATTGTGGTGAGTTGCAAAAGGCGCAGCTTCTGCGCCACCCGTTGTTGTCTCCAAGACGGGAGTTTCAACCTCCATAAAGCCCCTTTTTAGCAAAAACTCGCGCATAACTTGCCAAAATTGCGCGCGCTTTTTAAACATTTCTCTCGTCTCATCATTCAAAAGAATATCCAGATACCTTTGCCTAAAACGCGTCTCTTCATCTTTAAGGCCGTTGTGCTTGTCGGGAAGAGGAACTAAAGATTTAGACAGCATGCGCCAGTTTTTAGCAAGCACACTTTTCTCGCCTCGTTTTGTAACAAAAGCAAGACCTTTTACATCAATAAAATCACCAGAATCTACCACTTTCCCAAAAAGCTCAAAACGTTCATTTTCAAGCTCGTCTTCTTTCACTACCACCTGAATTTTATCTGTGCCGTCAAAAAGGTCAAGAAAAACAATTGACCCGTGCCCACGCTTGCTCATAATGCGTCCGGCAATTGCAAGCTCTTTCGTAGTCTTTTCAAACTCTTCAAAATCCTCTTGCAAATCTTTGATTGTGGTATTTTGCCAAGAGCCGTTTGGATAAGGATTCTCTCCTGAGTCCTTTAATATCTGCAATTTTCGTAGGCGTTCTTTTTTAAGGTCTTCTATTGTCGTCATGTCATGTAGTATACAAAATCACCGATAAATATCAAATACTGTTTCTGCAAGCAGGTTTGTGTTTAAAGAAAAGTTATTTGATTTTTAATATCTTATACTTTACAACGCCCGAGGGTGTATCAAAGTCAAACTCCTCCCCTTCTTTTAACCCCAACATTGCACGACCTAATGGAGACTCGTTGGAAATCTTGTTGTTTAAGATGTCTGCTTCACTGGCGCCTACTAATTCGTATTCAATCTTTTCTTTTCCGGCTTTTTCAAGTAAGACAGTCAGGCCCACTTTAACCTCATCTTTCTTTGAAGTTTTTGACACAACCTTTGCGGTAGCCAAAAGAGCTTCTATCTCGCGGATACGCGCTTCTGTCTCTGCTTGCGTTTTGCGGGCTTCATGATACTCCGCATTTTCCGATAAATCACCAAAACCTCTTGCGGTCTCAAGCGCTTCGGCTATCTCCATTCTTTTCTCTGTTTTTAGATACTCAAGCTCTTTTTCAAGTTCTTTCTTCTTTTCCTTAGATATATACTGGGTCTCATTCATGAGCGCTATTTTACAGAAAATTGCGGAAAAATCAAATAAATACTTTCTGGAATGCTCATATTGCGCTGCGTGCAGGCTCGCAACTGCGTTGCGAGCCTGCACGCAGCGCTCAACAATACAATTAGATATGCCTCACCCAAATAAATTTGGGTGAGGCACTTACCAACTGTGATTGCATCACAGCCTCAATCTTACCATGCGCATGGCTCTAAGAACCTGACTATATTTTACCACAAACAAAATCTCGCAAGTCTTTACAACGCAGCAAAAACTCTGCACTATAAGATTTTTCCGCTTTTCTCAAGACAACCGCAAGTGTGTCAATATGGACAACTTATATTTTCTGTTTCTTTACAAAGTATTTCTTTCATTTATAATCAAGCCATGAGCAAAATCGTAACAGTAAAAGGCGGCAAATCAGAAGTCTTGCGCACAAAATGCTCTCCTGTTAAAAAAGAAGAGTTTGGCTCAGAGCGGATTCTCAGCATCATGAAAGACATGTCAGAAGCGTTGGAGCAAGAAAAATTTGGAGTGGCGATAGCTGCTCCACAAATTGGAGAGGTCTTGCAACTATTTCTCATCTCAGCCAAGACCATAGCTTATGCTCACGGTGAAGAGTTTGATCCGAAAACACACAAAAACCTCTTCGTCTTTAATCCAATATTGTTAAAACACTCAAAAAAAACCATCTCTTCCGATGAGGGGTGCCTTTCTGTCCCTTTTAAATATAGCCACAGCGTCCCAAGGTTTGAAAAAATAAGCATGCAATATTTAGATGAAAAAGGACAAAAAAAGACAATAAACGCAAGTGGTTTTTTAGCGCGAGTCCTGCAACACGAATACGACCACCTGCAAGGGATTCTTTATATAGACAAAGCTCACAAGATAATAGACGTTGACGAGAATTTGAAGCCTGTTTAACATTACATTAACATAAAAACTATGCTATAATCTCATTTATATTTTGTTTATGGTGGATACGCAAAACAGATGAGATAACAAACAGAATAAAGTGTTTGTTATACTTGCTTCAGGATATGCAACACGCATGCAGCCCGCCACGATGATTATACCAAAGGTTTTATTACCTATAGGTAATAAATTATTCATTGAATATGTTGCAGAAAATGTGATCAAAACTGGGATTAATAATATTTTTATCACAATAAATCACAAGTTCAAAGATATGCTTCAAAAGTATGTTGATTATATGAACTCAAAACACAATGCAAACATAAAAATTATACCTGTTGTACACGAGCAAATAAATTACTCACCGCTACACTTTATGGCATGCTATTCAGAAAATAAACCCTCATTCAGATGTGGAAATCTTTATACAATTTGGAGATGATTATTTGATTGACTCCGATA
>CAYPCF010000021.1:0-8678 GCA_964409155.1 uncultured Candidatus Saccharibacteria bacterium
CAGCAATATAACTATATATTTTTTATATTTCATCTCTCTTTAATTTAATTTTAATTTCTTCAGAGCTACTTGCCGTGCTACTGCTTAACTCTTGCGCGCCAACATCAGATTCTGTTTTTTCTGCTTGCGCCAGGATAATAACCCAACCTTTTCCGTCGCGCTTGTTTACAAATGATAACATATTTGCATTTTGTGAGCTGCGCAGCTTATATGCGTCAATTTCCGTGTTAGGCCTGCTGATGAAATCAAGTTTTTTAGCCTGTAAATCTTTAAGGTTTATTTTATAGAACTCATCTGCATAGTTAAATTTGCCTTTTAGCCAGTCATCCAACAACACATAATCTTTCGGAAGTTCTTTAGGCACGGCGCATACTATGTCTTTATTTGTAAAAACACACTTACGCGCCAATGTCGCAAGATCAAGTTTGGTCTTTGTGTCGTTTTTAATATCATCTAAATATAGAGTAAGCTTAGCGTCTTCATATTTACTCACAAGAACATAGCTTTCATCATCTGACACTTTGGCGTCCAGGCCTATACCCTTTTCAAGAACACTCTCCCCTCCCTTTTGTTCCTTTTTTATAAAAACGGATTCTTTGTATGCAGACGGGCTCTGAAGAAGATACAGATTGCCGTTTTTGTAGTCTGTTTGCCAATGGGAGAGATTGCTTGCAAACAACACTTGCTCTTTGATGTTTTCATCTTTCAGATCAAACATTATCACTTCGGTTGTACTTCCGGTCGGCTTTAAACATAACAAAATATCACCCGTAAACAAATGGCAAGATTTCAAGTTTCCATCCAAGCTTAAGACCGTATCTTTGCTGTTTATTTTTTCTATATCATATTTTGCTTCAAAAGTATCAGTGAAAGTTTTTCTTAAAATATAATTGTCACTGTATTCTGCATCATAGACCATAGCTTCCGCGTTTTGATCCAACCTCTTGTTTTTGTCTAAAGGATTGTCTTTGCTAAAAGAGTAGCCCTCAGCTCTGTCGGTAAAAATTATCTTGCCAGAACTAAAGCCGACACCCGCCACCGCTAAGTTATAAATTTCATAGATGCCATCTTTGTTATCAGGTGAAGCTTTTTGTTCATCGTATGAGTTGCCGTTGCCGGCACCGGTGTCGTTTATTCCGTTATCTGTAGCACTTTTGTTGTTAAATGGCGTTTCACCCATTACCGCAGAGTTGTCACCGCCTGATAGTGTAAAAGTATCAATTTTTTTGATTTTTTGATTTATTTGTTCTGTTTTTGTATATACGGCGATATAGAAAACCAAAAGCGCTGAAAGCAAAAGAGATATGATAATGCCCACTCTTATGTAAATCTTTTTCATCTTATCAATTATATCAAATTAAAAGTATTGTTGCAGTTTGGCTGTGCGTGCGTTCTTGTTGTCTATGGCATTAATTCTGAGTTCTATTTCTTCCAGCCTCGCTTTTTTTTGCTTGCGTTTATCAATAGTCCTGACTAACCATATGGTCATTAGAGTATTTATGGTTATCCCGGGATAAAATGGAATGGCTTCTAAAGCGAAGTTGAATACCATAGAGAAAAGTTTCAAGAAAGCCGGGACAACCGCTCTTTTGGAAAAATATTTCTCAGAGAAGCTGACTTCATAATGCCTCCAAAAGAATAACATGACCACAAAAGCAACAAACATTATCACATATTCAAGTATGACAAATATAATGCCGACAACAGGTACAAGTTCAAGCATGCCAACAGTCAATTGTATCAAGTCAAACAAAAGTGCGGTAAATATTAAAACAAAAATCCTAATCTTGTTTTTACCCGACAACCTGTCTGAAGGTTTGTCTTGCGTTTTTTTGGTAAGTTTGTTGATTTTGGCTTCAACACCCAAGTTCTTGTAGATTAATTTTTGAGCGCCGAGCTCTGCCCTGAGTTTTAAAGCCTCTCTTTTCAGTTGTTTTTTTTCCAGCTCTGAGCTTACTTTTTCTTTATTGTTCAGCGTTTGTTTTGTTTTTGATATATCTGACAAGAGTTGTTTGTCATAATCGCTAAGGCTTTCTTTATTTACCATAAAGATTTTATGTGATTATTTCACTTTCAAGATTATCTGAGTCAGAAGATGAGCCTAAAGCTGTTTCCTCAAGCTCTTTTTTTGCTTTTTTGATGGCTAAAATCTGCGCGGGGTCAGAGGTAATGATTTGGTCTTCGGTATAACTTGCGATAACTTTGATGGCGACATGTTTCATTCCGGCAAAAAATATCCCCTCACCAACATCGGATTCAAGCAAGAGATACTTTTCTTCATCAGATAGTTTAAAGGTTTCTTGTATCAAATCAATTGAAGTTGGGGATTGTCGCAGAAGTATCTGTATGGAAGAGTTTGTAAGCATAGCCTTCCCATATGTAGATTGCAAGAAATCGGCCACATCTTGCGTGATGGTTGCAAGTCCGAGGTAGTATTTACGCCCACGCTTTGCAATACCGTAAAGGAAACTTGCGGTGTCTTTAGATTTCATCATCCACCACGCCTCATCTACCACCATCAGGCGTTTTCTGAGTTCTTTTCTAACCATGTTCCATATATGGTGCATAACAAGATACATGGCAACAGGCTTCAGCTCATCTTCCATATCACGAACCGAAAAGACAACAAACTTTTTGTTAATATCCACATTTGTAGGCTTGTTAATAAAACCGGACCATGTGCCATGAGTATATTTGGTGAGTTTCTGCACAAGTTCTTCCGAGCCCTCCATCCCCGACAAGACCAACTCAAAGTCTGACAGAAGCGGCGGCTCCAAGTTGGTGAAGTCAGAGTCCGGCGTGATATCTTTTAGGGCGTAGGTTTCCGCTATCGCGCGGTCTATGATGGCGTCTTCTTGGGGGGTGAGCCCGCCAAGCATAATCCTAAACAAGCCGACAAGTGTGATGATATTGTTGCGCAAGACATCCGCCGGGTTTTCATCTTCGCGCGGTGTGGGCAGGTCAAACGGGTTAATATGGTGGTTGGATGACAGCGAAATATTGAAATACCTCCCACCTGTTGTTTCGGCTAAATATTCATATTCACGCTCCGGGTCTATAACTATCACATCGGTGTCAAACATCAAAGAGCGCAGAATTTCAAGCTTTGTCATGTATGACTTACCCGAACCTGACTTTGCAAACACCACGGAGTTGTAGTTTTCAAGTGAAAAACGGTCAAAAAGCACGAGAGATGAGTTGTGCCTATTGATGCCGTATAAAATACCCCTGTTAGAAGTAAGGTCAAAAGATATAAAAGGAAAAACACTGGACAAAGGAGCTGAATTTAGCTTGTTTGTTACATCAAGCTCATCGGTCCCCAAAGGTGAGACGCTGCGGAACCCCTGCTCCTGTTGAAAAAGAGCCGGTTTTATATAGACCA
Source organism: uncultured Candidatus Saccharibacteria bacterium (assembly GCA_964409155.1). Lineage (GTDB taxonomy): Bacteria > Patescibacteriota > Minisyncoccia > Phycocordibacterales > UBA2100 > S143-145. Next base: position 3,383 of record CAYPCF010000021.1, read on the forward strand.
GTCTTGACTCAAGGATTGACTTGATTTCGGCTTCGGCTTTCTCTATTTCCTCAAAATTGTCTCCATATATGGTCATATAAAGCCCAACCTCAAAGAGTTTTTCTTGAGCTTGTTGCAGTTGGTTGCGTAAGTATTCCACATCTGCATACGCTGTATCAAGTTTTGGGTCACGGACCAAACCTTTTTCTTGCCTCAGTGATATCTGACTCTCTATCTCTGCCACTTTTTTTTGAAGTTTCCTTAGAATTTGGTTTGTATCAATAGGGTGTATCATTATGGATATGTCAAAAACCTTGTCCAGGTTTATGATTTGAGCAAACCACCCGGCGCTTAAAAAACGGGGATAAGATATCACATAAAATGTTTTTGCAATTTTGTCGCCAAGATGCAAGAATTTTGGGTTTATTTCCAAAGCAGACGGCGCAATAATATCTTGCAACGCCATCGTTGAGTGCTCATAAATCTCCTGAGGCAGAATCGGCACTATTTCTTTTACATCGCTATCGTCTTTATTTTTCTTAAATAAAGCATCCAAAAAAGACATGCTCAAATTATAACATAAATTAAAAGAAGCTTTTATTGTGCAACAAATGAACTTTGAGCAAAATACTCTTCGTTGTGAGCACCTAAGGCGATAGCCTTTATGATTTGGGCGCCGGGTCGTTTTTGTGGCACAACAGTAATACTGAAAGGCGGATTACTTACCGAGCCCAAAAATGATTCATTAAGATAATATTTTACAGATTTTACATTTATGTTTTGATATCTAACAGATATTGTCGTTGGGTGTCCGGCAGGTAAAGAGCTGCCTTGAGCGGGTGTTTTAATGTAAAAACTCGGATTATTTGATGTGCCGTTGTGGCTTGTGTTTTGTGTGGTTTGTGAGTTAGTCTGTTGTTCCGGCACTTCAGGTTCAGTATTGGCAGCGGGAATATTGAGCTCTGAGCCGTGGGTACCGAACCATGTCTGAACAGCATACTCAAAGTATGCATACAATATGTCTTTGGCCGGGTTGCTTGGTGGAGGACCTGCAGGGTTATTTTTATCTACCCAGTATAAAATGGAGTGAACAGGTGGAGTAAGGTCCGGATAATACCAAATCCCGTTTAGTATCCCTTTTTGTGATTGCGTTGGCTCAGGGGGGATAAACTTACCTCCCGGGTACTTTTTAATAGCTTCAAGCATTATTTTTTTCCACATTGGGGCAAGGACAAAGCCGGCAACCTTTTTGACAATTGGCGAGTTGTCGTTGTTGCCCGCCCATGTTACAAGTGTAACCTTTGGTGTAAAGCCGTCTATCCATACGTCTTTGTAGTCATTCGTTGTTCCTGTCTTAACTGCCACAAGTTGTCCCTTGAAGTAGAAGCTGTTTCTTCCGTATGCGGGCTCGCGCGCCACAAAGTCAGTCAGAATGCTATTTAGCTGTCGGACGGCTTGTTTTTTGATAACTTGCACAGGGTTTGCTTCCCATTGATATATTTTGTTATCTGCCGCATCTGTAATGGACAAGATGGAGCTTGGCTTGTTGTAAGCGCCATCGTTTGCAAAAGTGGCAAATACTCCAGCCATCTCAAGCGGTGTCACTTCGCCACCGCCTAAGACAAGTGGTAGTCCATAATGTCTGGCAGATGACTTTAAGGATTTTATTCCAAGTTTTTTGGCAAACTGCAAAGCATCGTCTATGCCCACTATGTGCAACACCTTTACGGCAGGTATGTTTATTGATTGAGCTAAAGCGTTGCGGAGGGTCATTGGTCCGCGGAATTTGAAATCATAGTTTTGAGGCGCATAACAACCATGTTTCATGGAGAAATCGTTTACTCTACATGATGTGGAGAATTGCGTGGGTACATCAAAAACAACCGTGCTCGGAGTCAGGCCCTTTTCAAAAGATCTTACATACACTAACGGTTTGAAAGTGGAGCCCGGCTGTCTTTTGGATACGGTAACATTGAACTTCCCATCTATTTTTTTGTCAAAGTAATCTCTTGAGCCCACCATGGTGAGGATTTGTCCCGTTTGAGAGTCTAATATCACAGCGGCCGCATTTTCCGCATTAAATTTCTTCTCGTTTAAAAGCGCATATTTTTTGATGATTTCCTGTGTTTTGTCTTGTAACTCAGGATCAAGTGTTGTAACTACACGGAGCCCGCCGGTGTACACCGCCTCTTTACCATAGCTTTTAATCAGCTGATTGATAACATAAAATACAAAATGAGGCGCGCGAATACTTCCGTCATCAACTTTTTGGAAACTCACCTTCTCATTCAGTGCCGACAAGTATTCATTCCTGCTTATGAAATGCGTTTTATACATTCTGTCAAGGACGGTATTTTTTCGAGCTTCAAGTGCGTCTTTATGGGTTCCAAACGGCGAGTAATAACTTGGCGCTTTTGGCAAAGCCGCCAGATATGCGGCTTCAGCCAAACTGACTTCACTTGCGTGCTTGTTAAAGAAGCGCTGAGACGCTTCCTCCACCCCAAGAATATTACCACCATAAGGCGCTTCATTTAGATATATCTCCAAGATTTGGTCTTTACTCATTTTACGTTCAAGCTTTATTGCCAAGATAAGCTCTTTTACTTTGCGAACTATGCTTTTTTCTCGTGTAAGCAAAGCATTTTTGATGACCTGTTGAGTGATTGTGGAGCCGCCTTGCTTGTAGCCACCGGAGAACAAGTCCACAAAAAAAGCTCGCAATAAAGCTTTTGGTTTGATGCCGTGATGGCTGTAAAATTCGGTGTCTTCTATGGCTATTGTGGCGTTTTTTATATGGCGTGAGATTTGATCTAACGGGACATGCGTGCGTCGTATATCTCTGTGCACATTAAAAAGCAGGGTTTTACCGTCTCTTGCGTAGATTTTTGTGGATTGCGCGACATCTCTCATTTCAAAATTGTCCAGACTTGGCAATTTAAGTGTGGAAATCCATAAAGTAGCAAAACCAACAACAAAAAGCAGCAGCGCTAAGACCAGCATTGTTACGGCTTTCCAGCCCCCCCTTTTTTTCTTTTTGTTGCGTTTTTTCATCTTGGCTATCTTAAAGTAATTTTTCTTTAAAATCAAATACCGAAACCGCTTGTTTCTTCAGTGGTTTTTTCATCGCTTTGCAGTCTCTTGGACTCGCCCCCCGGCTTTTTTATTAAGATTTCTTTGCTTGCTCTTTGCAAGAGGTGCTCTTTATAAGAAGCTTCCACTTTTATTTTTGCGGAGTCTCGTTGTGTTTTATTGAAACTAACCTCAACATAAGGGAAGTTCCCGGATTCGTCGGGTAGACGTACATCATCTACATACCATGACCATACAATATGTGGGTCAAATAAATACTTAGCGCTCATATTCAACGGAACCGCAAGCAGCTCTTTTGCCTTTTTAATCACAAGCGGTCCGTTCACCTCCTTTGTCAGTAACCAACCCAAAATATCATCTTTGGTATAAGTTAGGATTTCCGGTCCTTTGAAGTATATAAATATGGTTTTTGAGCTTATGAGTTTTGAAGTTTTCGGGTCAAGTAAATCAAGGGTGATTGATTGTTTTCTTGCAAAAAAATCGCTTTTTATTGTAGCGCTGTCTTGACCTTGCCCGGATATCTCGGATATGGTTTTGCCGTCTTTTTTCCATATATATAACAAATCACTCTTTTTATATCCCGGTATTTTGACAAAGGCTGATAGTTTTATGTTTGAACCCATTGAGTTTAAAGGTGCAATATCTAAAAAGTCCGGGACAAAAGTATCGGCTTCATAGGCAATGTTTACTGATCCAAGCTTAATCTTTTTCGTAATCACTTGGGGCTTTTTGTTGGCAAAATTGATTGCGACTTGCAGACTCAACTCTGTGTCCGCCTTTTTTGTTTTTATGGTAATCTGATGGATATTTTCTGAGTAAGGTTCTTGCTTAACAAACCACGTTACGTTGCTTATATATTCACCTCTTCCGGCTTGCAAACTCGCTTTTACGGTATCACCAGGTGCAGGATATTGCGGGTCCAGCACTAAACTTGCACCAATAGCAAAGTCAAAGAAAGTAAAAGAGAACAGCAAAACAAAAAGAAAAACTTGCCTGAAAAACATGCATGCATTATAACATATCCGCTACAAGAATTATGCGCTTAGAGTTCTATTGGTTCTAAATACGGATCGTCTATCTGAGGTATTTCACCCAAGTTGAATTGTTTATCAAGCCCCTCTCCTTTTTTTGGGTCAGGTTTTACCCCATGGTATTGCGGAGCTCGAGAGTCAACTTCAAGTTCTATGTCATCATTTCCCGCTTCATCGCTCATTTCCTCTAAGCTTTCTTTGAGCAAAGCGCGCATAGGCTTGAATATGTGTTCTACCAAATCTTTTAGCAATGCATTTGCGGTTTCCGGGTCTATGTTGAGTTTTGTCAAGACTGCCGGCAAATCTTGAGGAGACTTGACACTAAGCAGGACCAGCATAACTTCATTTTCCAGAGTTTCCCATTTGTCGTAGTATATCTTGTATTTTTTGGCAAGAGCGCGCAGAGACTCTGTAAGCTCTTGAGAATTCAGCACGTCTTGTAATTTTTGCGGTAATTCTTTAATTCTCTTTTTTATTTCCAAAGTGTTGTTTTGCATATTTTATTTTTTACTTACTCGTCATATGTTTGATCCAGGTTTTTCAAAAGCCCTTCAAGCTTTTTCTTGTTATCATCATTGATACCCTTTCCTTTTTTAATTTCTTTTCTTAATTCACCAATTATATGGGCCGTCTTTTTAGGTATTACAATGTCATCATCATCGTCGTCGTCTTTTGCAATACGAGTATCAACTAATCCAAGTTTTGTATCCCAAGCTTTTTGCGCCGTGTGTTTCCCTACAAACGCAGCACCTCTCCCTACTTGCTTAGCAGCGCTCTTAAACACGCCAGGTTTTTTGTACAAATATGAATGTTCAAGGCCTGTTTTGTTATTATTAGGATCCAAAACACGCGTATGCCTGGATGGTATTATTTTAAACCTGGATTCGTGAACTGTGTTGGTTATGTCCGCTAATTCAGCGGCGCTTTGTTTTAAGTCTTTTGGTACATTAGCTTGTTCGGCCAAAGTATTTAAAATTTGCGCTTGTTTGTGATGAGGTTTCCCTTTCAGTTGCTCTGATATTTTTGGGTGATATTTTTTGAGAGATTCTTGCAAGCCTGAGATTTTCTTTTCCAAAATCAATTCCGGATTTATTTCCATAGCTTGGAACTTGTTTATAATAGAATTCAAGTTCTTGACGGCAGGTGTGTCTTCTTTCTCCCCCATTTGTTTTGTTAGAAAGTTTTTTACAGCTATG
>CAYPCF010000022.1:0-7967 GCA_964409155.1 uncultured Candidatus Saccharibacteria bacterium
TTAAGTTTTGCGCGCAGTTTTTTAAATTTATCTTGAGCGATGCTGTCGTCATCATACTCTATATCCTCAGCCTCATCCGCCACTAAATCATCTTCGTTTGTCTCAGCTACAAGCCTCGCTTTCTCTTTTTTTTCTCTTTCTTCTTTACTCATATGTGAGCTAATTATAAAAGAAATTAAATCTTTTGCAAAATTGCGGTAATATACTTTCTTTTGTAAGCCCTGCCGTTAAATTTACTGTAATGCTCTTCATGGTCTATCTTGACTATCTTAAAGTATTTAGAAAATAAATTTTTGAATTCATCTAAACGAAATACTTTTTCTTGCAAGCCTAAGCTCGGCAAAACATAAGTCCCTTCTTCTTTCCCCGGATATTTCTTAATCAATTCTTTTGCGTTTTGGTCACCGTCCAAGAGCATGGTTCTGATAAAGAAATAAGCTTCCGGTTTTAATACTCTGTGTAGGTTTTCCAGATAAACTCTCCTTTTGTCATGTGAGAGAAAATGTGAGCTCATGATGTCTAAGACAATATCTACACTTTCGTTGTTGAGAGCCTCAAGGGCGTCAATCATCTCTGATGCCTTAAAACTTATATTTGGATTTACAGATTGTCTTTTAGCGTTATCTATGGCTACGGGGCTTATGTCTACCGCCAGGACATTGGCTCCACGTTCTGCAAGGTATGCTGCATTTTTGCCTTCGCCTGAGCCTATGTCTACTGCATAAATTCCGTCCAGTGCTAATTCTTTGCCGCGCAGATTTTTCTTCTTTTTGAGCCACTTGATGAAATTAACAAGAGAGCTCGGAGGTCTTTCTCCCGTCATAAAAGTTTTTTTGACATATTCTTTATCCCAAGCTTTTTGTACAGGATTCATTTTCATGATTTAAAAGAGCCGAAGCTGAGAGCTCCGGCTTTTAGATTAGCGTTTACTCCACTGTGGAGCCCTGCGAGCCTTTTTAAGGCCGAATTTCTTGCGCTCTTTCTTGCGTGGGTCTCTTTTCAAGAATCCTTTTTCTTTCAACTCTGACCTCAAAACCGGGTCGTACTTCTCAAGAGCGCGCGCTAAACCGTGCCTTATAGCTTCTGACTGCGCAGGTAAGCCACTACCTGATACTTTTACCGTCACTTTAAATTTTTCAGTTAGAACACTCAGAGGGTCTTTAGCGGTTGCCATTTGCTCATCAGTTTTAAAATAATCCTCTAATTTTTTGTCGTTGACCACGAAACTGTGCCTTGATGCTTCAGTGATACGCACCCTTGCTACCGCAGTTTTTCTTCTACCTACTCCTTCAAAATATTGTTTTGTATCAGCCATATACTATTTTATTATTAGATTTTTTAGACGCCTGTCTTGTAGCTTATTCTTAGGAAGCATACCTTTTACAGCAACCTTTAACAACTCGGCATAGCCCTTTTTCTCAACAACCTCTTTCCATTTTAAGGTTCTTCTACCACCCGGATATCCGGAATATCTTTGATGTTCTTCTTCGGACAATTTCTTTTGTGAAATATCAAGGTCATTGACATTCTCCACCACAACCTTTACATCAGAGACAACATTTGGCGCATAATCAGGACTACTCTTTCCATTTAATATGGTAGCTATCTCAGTAGCCAACCTACCTATTTTTTTTCCTTTTGCGTCTATTTTGATTTCTTTACTCATACTCTATACTAACTCAATTATCGCTTTGTCATTTGTAGGGTCCGTTTTTTTCCCAAGTTTTACAACTCTGGTGTAGCCACCCGGTCTGTCTTTATACTTCGGTGCTATCTCATTGTGGATTTTGGCGGAACTCTCTGTGTCATTTCCGAGACGAGAGGCAACGTTACGCCTTGATGCGACAGTATCTTTTTTTGCCATTGTTATAAGTTTTTCTATGAAAGGACGAAGCTCTTTTGCCTTAGCGACTGTGGTTTCTATTTTACCATTGATCACCAAAGCACGCGCCAAAGAACGCAACAGAGCCACTCTGACTTTCCTCACTCTTCCAAATTTTCTTTGCTTATTGTGGTGTTTCATAGACGGTCAATTTAACATTTATTTATTGAAATATCAAGCCATTTTATTGCCTCAAATCAAGATTAAGCTCTGAGAGAGCATCTTTGATTTCTTGCAGGCCTTTTTGCCCCAAGCCTGACAGCGCCAAGATGTCTTCCGGACTCTTTCTTACCAATCCGCCCACAGTCCTGATACCGGCATCTGCAAGAACAGATTCTGTGCGAGTAGATAGTCCCAACTCTGAGACCAATATCTTCAATGATTCACTGCTATCCGGTTTGCTTTCTGCATCTGCAGCATCAGTGCTTTCCACAGCAGGCTCACTGTCATCTTGAAATCCTACGATGGCTTTAAGCTGTTGAATCATAATATGAATAGCTTGCTCAAGCGCCTCTTGAGGTGTAATGCTTCCGTCAGTTTCTATAAAAATCCTTAATCTGTTGTAGTCTGTTCTGTCTTCAACACGCATGTTTTCCACTTCATAGTTAACCCTGCGGATAGGCGCAAAGTTTGCGTCAGGAACTATAACACCGATTTTTACTCTATCTTTTTGCAACACCTCTTTTGCTACAAAGCCAAGTCCTTTCTCTACCATGAGCTCTATCTCAAGTTCTGACTTTGCAGATGTTAACTCCGCTATGTGTTCATCAGGATTTAAAAGCTCTAATTGTCCGGGCAAATCAAAATCTGCTGCGGTCACTTTCTTGGCGCCTTTAACTTTAAGAGTAACCGTCTGTGGCTCATCAGTCAACATTTTAAAACGCAGCTTCTTTATGTGCAATACAATAGCTATCACATCCTCTTTCACACCCTCTATGGTTGAAAATTCATGCTCCACTCCTGTGATTTTTATTTGCGTTACTGCGGCTCCGGTCAAAGATGAAAGAATAATTCTGCGTAGAGAGTTACCAAGAGTATGACCGTAACCGGGATACAAATTGTCTATCTCGTAAGTTCCTGAGTTATTCTTCTCACTTACTACTCTCGGTTTGCTTGGCAAAGTTATTTGTGTTGTTGATGACATATGCGTATAATAAAATAATTTATACTAATAATTAATAAAAAACAAAAGTATTACCTACTATAGAATTCAAAGACGGACACGAAATCAAACATGCTTTTATCAGCTTCAAAACTCGGAATTGACTTAATCTCTCCGGAGAGTTGCTTGTGATTTAAAGCAAGCCATGGCTCCGTCTTGTGTTTTGTGATGGTTTCTTGCAATTGAGCAAATAATGTTCGCGCCTTACTACCTTCTCTGACCGCTACCGTATCTCCGAGTTTAACCTTGTGAGAAGCTACAGTCATTTTCTTCCCATTTACCGTAATATGCCCATGTGACACCATTTGTCTTGCCGCTCGTCTTGTCGGCGCAAAGCCCAGCTTATATACAACATTATCCAGTCTCAACTCCAACTCTGCGTTAAGCGCGTTGGCCGTGTCTTGAGATTTTGTTGCGATGTCTACATACTTTCTCAATTGCTTCTCAGTTATGCCATATGCAAAGCGTATTTTTTGTTTTTCAATGAGTTGTCGGCCGTACTCACTTTTTTGTCTGCGTCTGCGCCCTCCTTTGCGGGATCGTGCTTCAGATAGCGCATATTTTTGAGTCATGCACTTCTCAAAAAGACCTCCTCCGAGGCGTTTGCATAGCTTATATTTTGCTTTACTCAACATAACGACGATATAAAATATTAAAGTTAATAAATAAAACTAATTCCTTCGCGGTCTTGGACGACGAGGACCATTAAAAGGTATGGGTGTTTCATCCTTGATACTGTTAATCGCTATCCCTTTTGCGGCAAATGCGCGAAGAGCCGACTCTCTTCCGGCACCAATACCTCTTACGACCGCGTCTACTTCTTTGACACCTATCTGCACAGCTTTGTCACCTATGAGTTCGGCCACTTTTGCTGCAGCAAACGGTGTGCTTTTTTTAGCACCTGAGAAACCCAAAGATCCTGATGTAGCCCACATCACAGTGTTGCCTTTATCATCAGCCAGTAAAACCTTGGTGTTGTTAAAGGTGGCCTCAATATTTAAAATACCCTTTGCCAACTTTTTTTTGGGGACGCGAGCTAAAAGTCTTGCGCGCACTCCCTTGTCTACAATATTACCGCTTTTTTTTACTATTCTTTTTTTACCCATACTAAAACAAAATTAAATTACTTCTTCTCAACTTTACGCTTACCGGATGTCATAGTCTTGCGGACATTACCACGGACCGTGCGAGAGTTAGTCTTTGTCCTTTGGCCACGCGCAGGTAGGCGAAGGCTGTGTCTTGTCCCTCTGTATGAACCGATGTCTTTTAGTCTTTTTATATTAGATGCTACTTCTCGTCTCAATTCCCCTTCTATTTTGTATTCTTGAACTAACTTGATGAGTTGAGCCTCTTGGTCAGGCTTAAGGTCTTTGGCTTTTGTGCCATAATCTACACCGGCTTTATCTAAAATGCGCTTAGCTCTCACGCGTCCTATACCATATACCGCTGTAAGACCGATTTCTAATCTTTTGTTGTCTGGAATGTTTATACCTGCAACTCTCATAAATAAATTAATTTTGTTTAATAATTATCCTTGCCTTTGCTTATGTCTCGGGTTCTCGCATATAACATACACACGCCCTTTGCGACGCACTGTTTTACACTTCGGACATATCTTTTTAACGGAACTTTTTACTTTCATAAAAACTATATTCTCTTTACTATACGACCTTTACCGCCGTAAGGGTCTCTTTTGACAACAACCCTATCACCCATCAATACTTTAATGCGATGAATTCTCATCTTGCCGGCAAGATAAGCTATCTCCTCTTGGCCGTCTTCGTATTGCACTTTAAACATTGTGTTTGGCATAATCTCTATTACAACAGCCTCTGCCAAATTGTCATCATCTTTCGCATTTATCATAAGTGCCGAGCTATATTAGCAAACTTTTTTAAGTTTGGCAAGTGTTTTTTATCAATCATTTTACAATCTCAATTTTAATATTGTCCAGACTGTTCGGGAAACTGTCTTTCCAAGGTGGAGTTATACTGGATTTAATGTCTGCTATGCCCGGATATGCGCTTTTTAGGTATTTTGCCACCGCATCAGTTTTGCCGAGTAGGTCTTGCTTGATTCTGTCTTGATCAATAAAATAACGCGCTTTGGCAGTTCCTGAGGCTGTAAATTTGATCAGGCTGTCTTCTTGTAAGTTGACCGAGTCTTTACTTAGCAGTTTAAGGTCTAAATCCTCAATGTTGTCTATGTATATCTTATTTTCTCCGGTAAAATCAAGCTCGGCGTCCGATGGAGACAGTAATTCTCTTGCAAAATCATACTTGTTAAACACAGGCAATATTGCAGAGGCGCTCAGATTAATGGTGAGTTTACCTTTTTTACTGTAATCATATTTAGGGTCTGAATAAGTTACAAACAAAGCGTCCTCAAAGCTTACAGAATCTTCCCCGAGAGCTGCCAGTGATTTCTTGATGGCTTGCTTTTTAATCATCTCTTTCAGTTTTGATAGCTCATCTTGTTTTTTCTCCTCAGAGATAGTCGCTCTCTCGCCTGCAAAGCCACCTGAAATTGGCTCCTTGGCTACAGCATAAATCCCGACAGCGGCTTTCCCTGTCAGAGCAGGAAGTTTAAATTTGGTATTTGCCGGTAAGTTATATTTTACTCCGGGTTCCTCTGCATATACTTTAATTGATGCAACACCCGGTCCGGACGCGGATTTCCCCGGAATGGTAAACGGCTTCTTACTCCTGTATATATTTCCGTTAGGTGCCTCAAAGCGCGTGTTTCTAATGATGCGCTGCGGCTTACCTGAATAGTTATTATACACAGCTATAACACCTGACGCTTTTTCTTTTACAGGCAGGGTTTTATCCGCATCAACCGTAACAGAAGATGATATTGTGGTAGATGCCAGAGAATAAGACAACTGACCGGCTTGAGCCTCTTTGTATGCTACATGGATAAAATCGTCTGCGAGTGTGACTTCTTTTATGGTTGGTATCACCATCACAATTGCTTTTGTGGGTCGTAAAAATACATACAAGACAAATGCGCTGGATAGAAATAACAAAAGTGCTGCAACAAAAGTAAGCTTTGAGCCGGAAGATGCCTTGCGACGCGGACGCAATCTCCCTGTTTTCCTTTTAACTTGAGTATCTTTTGGTTTTTTATCGCTGTCATTTGCTGAGTCGGATGAAGAGCCCTTTACTCCTTTTTTGAGGTCAGGGTTAATCCTTTTGATTTCTATGTCCCGTATGGAATGCTTGTTATGCTTTTTGATAATCTTCATATCCTAAATATATCTTATCTTAATAAACTTAGCTCCATTATAACACAATAATTTCGTCTTTGTTATCTTCAACAGCAAAATCTTTGGAAAAAATCTTAGATATTATCTCATGGTAGTCTAATCTGTGCTTTGTTTTATCAAATTGCTCATCTGACTTATCTTTTAAAGCTTTCTTAATGACAGAAGCTATAAAAGTGAAAATCTCGGCTTCTATGGCATCGTTAAAAATAAACTTTGTTTTAGCAAAGACTATCTGTTCTGCAAGAGTCTGCTTGTCTTTTGTGTCTTTCTGATCCAAGACGCTTGATATCTCTTTTTCAAATTTATCCATAGCGTCTTTTATGCGGTCGCACAAATCCCCCTTGCATTTACCGGATAAATAATTTAATAATCCTGATTTTGCCAACTCAAATCCGCCAAAGAAAGGGTCTATGTCTCTAAGAAGCGAATTGGCACCAAACTGAATTGTCTGTGTATGTATCACTCTTTTGCGGTATATTTTGTATAAAGTGATGAATTCTTTTCCTATGTCCACCACATTGTATTTGTCAGATCTGAGATCTGATGCATTGATGCTTTCTCGCAGAGAATACAACACTCCGGGATTTATAAAGCTGATAAGTCTCGCTTCGGGGAATTCAGCTTTGAGCAATTTTTCATATTTATTGTGCAGGGTCTCTATGAGCAAAGTCTCAGCAATCATCAATTCAAGATACACAGCAGGTTTATCTTTCCATGACTTCAGATCATAATAATTTGGCAAAACGGCCGTTACAACTTTTTTTGACTTAAAATAACGCTTACCGGCATCCGACTCTATAAGATTTTTGAAAGCCATCTGATCCAGATGGTGTTTTTCTAATATCTCGCGCAAGATTGCGGTATTTAACTTTTCCTTTTTTCGTAACTTAACATGCAGATTACTGATTTGCGCTTGAGATAAAGTGCCGTGGGGTATAACAAAGATATGCAGTATCTCAGCTGTAAGTTTATCATCTGACATGGCGTCAAAAAGCGCCTTTTTGAGTTTAGCAAAAGCAATCTCAATAGCTTCATCTGTAAGTTGCCTCTTGGGATCTGCCACTTTTAAGTATGGGAATTCATATGAACCGCTATACACCTCTTTAGATTTGTCAGTTTTCTCTGTGGGAACAAAGTGCACAGTTACAAAACCGTTATACAAGTCAACTACAAGATTTCCTTTTAAAGTTTTTTTCTTGGTAAACAACATTACCGTATTATAACATGTTCATTTTTACGAGAACAATTCTTGATCGCTATACCCATGTGTCCTAAAATACACGTAAGCAAAATATAATTCTTTTTTGACCGCTGAGTACCAATTAGGATCATTGTCTTTACGTTCAGCAACCTTGCAGATGCTGGAAAATATCTCAGGGTATTCTTTTTTAAAAGCTTCTCTCAACTTAAAAAGCTTTTCATCGTCCAGCTTGGGATTTAAAACTCCTTCTTCTTTTTTAAGAAAGAGAAAGTAAAAATTATTAAAACGCGGTATGATGCCGTATTGCTTCATGTGCTTAGGTGTACTAAAGAATTCTTCAAAGGTTAAAAATTGCTCCTCTTTTTTAGGCTCTTCGTTCATAAGTGTTTACTCTAAGATCGCCTTTACCCTCCGCACGCCGGCAGAAACAGATTTCTCTTTTACAATCTTGAAA
>CAYPCF010000023.1:0-7854 GCA_964409155.1 uncultured Candidatus Saccharibacteria bacterium
GGTTCAAGTCCTCTCTCCGGCACATAGTAATTCTTAACCCCAAAGCAACGCTTTGGGGTTTTAGAATTGCTTGACGGAGAAGGGCTTGAAAACCCGCGCCTGCGAAGCCCGGCGACCACAGGGAGCCGGTAGGCGCGGGACGGGGTTGAGACCTTGCAAAACAGGGAGCAACGCGACCATGTTTTGCAAGGAGGGCAACCAAGTCCTCTCTCCGGCACATAGTAATTCTTAACCCCAAAGCAACGCTTTGGGGTTTTAGAATTGCTTGACGGAGAAGGGCTTGAAAACCCGCGCCTGCGAAGCCCGGCGACCACAGGGAGCCGGTAGGCGCGGGACGGGGTTGAGACCTTGCAAAACAGGGAGCACTATGACAATGTTTTGTGATGATTATCTTGTAGAAGCAGTAACAGAAGCGCTACTGGAGCATATCGGTATATATGGAAATGAACTTAGGGATATAAAATATAAGACCTATCACGGGAACTATGATGGATAGGGCGGTAACTACGACATACCATAAAAAATAGTTCTGAGTTTGTCTTACAGACTTGTGAATTTCTTGTAATTCTTTTTTGATGTCATCCAATTCTTTTTCCATGTCACTCACAAATGTAATTATAACACATAAATAATTTTTATGTTATAATATGCGTGCATGATAGTATGCTTGACATATCTTATATAATATGGTTTTATATAGATAGTTTTACAGTTTTGACATTCGCACTTTACTATGATACAAATATATAGAATTGGTTAAAAACAAAACTTATGAAAGATTTAAGTAAAGAATTTAATTTTGGACAAATAGTGAAAGACATTCTTAACGCTCTGCCAAACGAACGCTCAAGAGATGTGTTGATACGACGCTTCGGTTTGGGTAAAAGAGTTCAGCATGAGACTTTGGAGTCGGTAGGTCGCTCATATAACATAACAAGAGAGCGCGTAAGACAGATAGAAAACACAGCCTTGGAGATGGCTCGTAAATCAGACGCTTACAAGAAATACGCCAAAGCATTCAAGAAGCTTGCCGAGTTCATTGACTCCATGGGTGATGTGGTTCCGCAAGACGAAATTCTCAGCTCACTCGCTAAGACTGAAAAACAGCACAACAACTTAATGTTCTTGCTTGCGGTTGGCGACCACTTTAAGTACAACAAAGAAAATAAAGATTTTGTGCAATTTTGGTATCTCGATGATACGCGCGCCAAGGCCATAAAAGATGCGGTTCGTAAGTTGCATGCTGATTTGGACAAAAATACTGCTTTAAGCGAAAAGGAGATAGTGGAGCTTTTCAAACAAGTCTTGAAAGATGAGAAGGTTTTACCGGAAACTAAAGATGAGACAAATGTGATTACCAGGTGGCTTGGCACTTACAAGAAGCTGACTAAAAATCCTCTGGGAGAATGGGGAAGGACTGATTCTCCGCATATGCGAGTAAAAGGGTTAAGAGATCATGCCTACTTGGCTCTAAAGGCGCACGGCTCACCTTTGCACTATACGGAAGTGGCTGACAAAATAAAAGAACTGTTTGGTAAAGATGCACACTATGCCACAACTCACAATGAGTTGATAAAAGATGACAGATTTGTGCTGGTAGGACGCGGAATATATGCCTTGCGTGAGTGGGGTTATGCCCCGGGCATGGTCAAGGATGTGATCAAGGACATCTTGGAGAAAAATGGTCCGCTTACAAAAGAAGAGGTGGTTGAAAAAGTTAAAAGAGAAAGACATGTCAAAGACAGCACCATCAAAGTAAATCTACATGACAAGAAAATGTTCAAGCGTCTTGATGATGGGCGTTTTACTCTGGTGTAGAGCTATGATGAAGCGTGGCGCGCCTACGGCGCGCCACGCTTTTTATTTCAACATTGACAAAGTATCCCTTTAAATATACATTGTCTGTATGGGCTGGTTTGATACCCTGATAAGTTTTATTGAGAAAAAGTTCGTAACTACCATAGCTAAGTATGGTGTGGAAAAGAAACACATACTGCTCACGGAATTTGTAACCTTGTCTGTTATTTTGTTTTTATTGCAACCTGCGGTTATATGGATGATGCCGAAAGTATTGTTTTATATATTGGCGATAGTGTCGCCACTTGCATTGCTGTTTAGTATATGGAATTTGTGGCAAATATATGCCAGGTCCAAGTTTATTAAAGCGCAAGAAAAAGTCCTGCTTGAGATAACATTTCCTCATAAATTCATGAAAACACCGCGAGCTATGGAGACATTTCTCAGCGCCATTCACATTAACCCGGGAGAGTCAACGGTCACAGGTATGTATATAAACGGCTCAACTCGCCCGTATTGGTCTTTGGAGCTACTATCAAAAGAGGGAGAACTGCATTTTTATATATGGACATGGCGGAAATTCCAGTCAATTGTTGAGACTCAGTTTTATTCAATGTATCCTGAGGCAAAGTTGACCGAAGTTAAAGATTATATGGATGGTATTGTCGCTGATCTTGATAAAGTCAGTATCTGGGGGACAGATTACAAATTTACAAAGAATGATGCATACCCAATTAAATCCTACGTTGACTGGGGCTTGGACAAAGTTACATCATCCACGAAGCCGGAAAATGTGATAGATCCATTTGACACCATTTTAGAAAAGTTTGCTTCCATAGGAGAGGGTGAGGTTGCTGTGCTACACATAATGTTCCAGATGACACGGAGTAAAACTTGGAAAAAAGAAGTGGAAGATGAAATAGATAAAATATACAAAAACCGTTCTCAGGAAATCACGGACATAGTTGACCCGGACAAGGTAGTGGAAGGTTGGGCACAGCTACGCCCTCAGGATTATTATGTGGTCAACACACTCAGGCATTCAATAGAGAAAGATGCATTTGATGTCGGGATAAGAAGTCTTTACATCGCGCGCAAAGACGCTTTTAAGCCTGCTGTTCGTATAGGGGGCAACCATGTGCATTTATTTCGCGCGTTTGAAGTTCCGCATTTGAACTACTTGGTGGGGACTGCGCATTGGTTAGCCGGGTATGACTATCCTTGGCATGACCCAAGACAAAAGGTACAAAATATTCTAAGACGAAAGATTATAGACGCCATGAAAAGACGCTCATATTTTAACCCGCCTTACAGTTTTGACCCTCTTGTTTTGACTACAGAGGAGTTGGCAACCATTTTTCACTTACCACTCAACTTGAGCAAAAAACAACGTGTATCACCGCAAACAGATACTAAGACAATACCAAAGAATCTTCCGATTTGATAACTTTACTATTGTTGTTACAATATTGCTTACATGAGCAAAGCCAAAAATGATGATAAGGCAGAAGAAAGGAAACAGCTCTGTTTTCTACGACGCGGTTTGTTACTTGCGTCTGCGGCGCTGTATCTGTTTTTGGCTTCAGTTTTGGTGTGGGGCTATCTGCAAACAAGAGCGCCACAGGATTTTCCCGTCAAAGATACTTATGTGCTCATTCCATACGGATCCAGCATAGACACTGCCGCTCACATTTTAAAAGAAAAGCACATCATAAAAAATGAGCAGATTTTCCGCCTATGGACTCGTTATAGGTATGACACAATCAAATCAGGTGACTATTTGTTTAAAAAGCCGGAATCTTTGTGGTCGGTATCAGGGCGTCTGGCAAACGGTAAGTACGGACTTGATATTGTAAAAATATTGGTCAAGGAAGGGCAAACTCGCAGGCAGATAGCAAAAACTCTAAGCGACAAGATGTTGCGCTTTAATCCGGACAAGTTCTTGCTTATCACAAAAGACAAAGAAGGATTTCTTTTTCCGGATACATATCATTTTTTACCAAATGCTACAGAAGAAGCCGTAGCAAAGACCATGTTAGATAACTTTAATAAAAAAATCGCACCATACAGAAATGACATAGAAAAAAGCAAAATGACATTATCTGAGATAGTTACATTGGCTTCGCTCGTAGAAAGAGAAGCGCGCAATAAAAAAGACAGAAAGATGATAGCGGGGGTTTTGCTCAACCGCTTGCGCATAGGTATGCCTCTTCAGGTTGATGTAACTTGGTTTTATACGCACGGCAAAGGCACTCCCGGTATTACACTGCGCGACTTGTCAGACAAAGATAACCCATACAACACATACAGACACAAAGGTTTGCCGCCCACGCCGATAGGTTCTCCCGGAATCTCTTCTATAGAAGCTGTGCTTCATCCCATAAAAAGCAACTACCTTTTCTACCTTGCCGATAAAAAAGGCATAACACATTACAGTCGCAGTTACGCAGAACATCAGCAAAAACGCCAAATATATTTAGGGCATTAAGATGTTTGCACCATCGGACAGGAGATACTGTGTGCTTGAGTTTAGAATTTAAGAAGGTATAATTGAGTTGTTATGCTGAAAAACAACACCTTTGTCAGTATTGTAGTGCTGGCTCTCATTTTTATTCTTGGGTTTGCTTTTGGCAGATCAGGTAAAGCTGACGCATGGTATAACTTGCCTTATTCCGGCTCTGCACCAAAAGGAGTTGATATATCACCGGTCTGGAAAGTTTGGCATGTGATAGACGATAAGTTCGTGCCCACCAAGCCGGCATCCAGCACGGTAGCCTTCGGCACCAAAGACTCCACCCAAGAGAGAATATGGGGTATGGCGAGTGGGCTCGCAGCATCTTTGCAAGACCCATACACAGTCTTTTTGCCACCGAGAGAAAACAAATTGTTCACTCAAGACATTCATGGAGAGTTTGAGGGTGTAGGTATGGAGATAGCCATCAAAGACGGCACTTTGACAGTTGTGTCTCCGCTGAAAGGCACGCCGGCATATAAAGCCGGTATCAAAGCCGGAGACAAAATCCTTGAGATAGATGGTCAAAGCACAAAAGATATGGACATACAGTCTGCAGTCGCCAAGATTCGCGGCAAAAAGGGAACAAAGGTTACTTTCACCGTGTATCGTGAAGGGGAGTCTGATACACTTCATATATCCGTAGTTAGAGACAAAATCAAAATTCCTACAATCAAGACTCATAAACCGGCAAAAGATGTTTTTGTGATAGAGCTTTTGAGTTTTACCGAAGAGTCTCCAAAGCTTTTTGCAAACGCTCTAAAAGATTTTATCAACTCCAAGCGGCACAAGCTGATCATAGACCTTCGCGGCAATCCGGGTGGATATCTGGATGCTGCGGTAGATATTGCAAGTTGGTTTTTGCCGAAGGGTGCAGTTGTAGTCACGGAAGACTTCGGTAAAAAACGAAGTCAGATAGTGCATCGCAGCTCAGGCTATGATATCTTTAAAGATAAGCAAATAGTTGTGCTGATAGACAAGGGTTCAGCCTCTGCTTCCGAGATTTTGGCGGGAGCTTTAAGAGCTCACAAGAGAGCCACTCTCATAGGGACTAATTCGTTTGGCAAGGGTTCGGTGCAGGAGCTTGTTGATATCACAAAAGACACGGCATTGAAAGTAACAGTGGCGCGCTTCATTTTGCCTGACGGTTCGTGGATTATGGGTGAGGGGATCAAGCCGGATATAGAAGTCAAATTTCCAAAGAAAGAGGAGCTTATCTGCAACCCAAAGAAACGCAAAGAATTTGAAGATAAGGATTTGATCATGGAGCGCGCGTTAGAGTTTTTGCGCACAGGTAAATAACAGCGTATGAAAGTAGTTTTGATCAAAGATGTACCAAGAGTGGGGAGCAAAGGTTCTGTGGTGGATGTCTCGGAAGGTTATGCCAGAAACTACTTGATAAAGCAAGGTCTGGCTACAGAAGCCAAAAAGGCGACACTTACAGAAGTGGAAAACCGCGTCAAACTGTCCCAAAAGAAAAAGCAAAGAGAACTTGATGCAGAATTTGCTTTCGCAGGCAAGCACAAGGAGCAGGCTTTTAAAATAATATTAAAAGCAAACGAACATGGACATTTATTTGAGAAAATAAGCGCAGATAAATTGGCAAAGATTATCAATGAAAATACAGGACTGTCTTTGCAAGCCAAGCAACTGCAAGGGGATTTTCCCATAAACTCTGTCGGTAGATATGAAATCGGACTCATGGTAGATGATAAACTCATGCGTATTATTGTGGAAGTGGCATCGCTGTAGTGTTTTTATAAAAGAGCCGTTTGAAAGCTTTGCTTTCAAACGGCTCTTTTGGTAAGCAACTTAGATAGAGTTTTTAGTCGGCGACTACGCTTACCGTTACGCGCGTCTTTGTTTTTCCGGTAAAGTTTGTCTTTTTTGATTTTACGAATTTTACCACGCCTGATATGCTTGCAAAGATGCTGTGGTCACGGCCCAAAGAAGTGCCTTCTCCCGCGAGAGTTTTAGTGCCTCTTTGGCGTAGGATGATTTGCCCGGTCTCTACTTTCTGACCATCAGAAATCTTAATACCAAGATACTTTGGGTTTGAATCCTTTAGGTTTTTTGCCGAACCTCCGGCTTTTCTGTGTGCCATATATTTATTTTATGTTACAATTAAAAAGACTTAAGAAAAGTCTAAACACAGGTTCCAATAAACCAGTATGTGGCACAGTATAAATGAAAAAATCCATAAAATCAAGTTTTTCAAGAAAGACTTTTTACTTCTTCTGTTGATTATTCTTTCAGTTTGCGCTGCGTTTTTTCTGGGGGTTTTGTCTGTAACCAAGGACAAGACTTTCAAGTTAAGGCAATATGATACAACTTTAATCCCTGAGAAAAATATAAGTTTCGTTTTGGCATCAAGGCATGGTAAAACATACTACTACTTGTGGTGTCCCGGGGCAAAGCGCATTAAGCGTGCCAACCGCGTATATTTTGACTCAGCCAAGGACGCAGAAAGCAAAGGATACCGTCTGAGTCGCTCATGCGCTTTTAAGACGGTGAACTAAGTGTCATGTTTTGTCGTCTGCATAATTCAAACCTTGACTTATAGATATAAATATATTATAATGTAAGACAGAAGTTGCAAATCCGTCATCTCCTGAACATCTGATGATGGGTTTGTTTGTGGTAAATGACTTGACAAACTGCATAGCAGTATGTTATAATATAAAAACCTTAAATAATAGAGTCGATTTTAAGGAGATTATAAGTTATAAGTAATTATTAATTGAAATAAGTTAAGTGCGTATGAATAAATTTGAAAGAGGATCCGCGGAGCGGAGACGTGTTCTAGGGAAAAGAGCTTTGGCTGGTGCGATAGCTGCTGTCGCGGTAGCAGGCGTATTTCCTGCAAATGTACCTGTATTTAGTGGAATTTTTAAAGCACCAGCAACTTTTGCTGGTTCTACTTGCAGTAGTCATACTAGATCTTGTGCTAATGAACTCAGGCGTGAAGCGCATAAGATTGCAGTTAGAAATGCTCATCAAGGGATATTGTGGAGATACACAGGTCTCAAAAATTGTGCCATAATGGAACGTCAATCTGAACGGGCTCAATTTCGTGGTAGTAAGGAAGCTAGAAGAGATTTAAGGCTATTTTTAGCTGGGAGGATAGATCACAGAGAGTACTTAAAGAGGTGCGCCGATCGTTTGCAACGAGCTTATTTTTTTGAATTCATAGTGCGTCCTACTTGTGAACAGCATGGCTATGGCATCTATGGAAGGATTCCAAGTCCAAATAGAAGTAGGAATCTAGGGAAAATCTATAGAAGGTTTCATGGACATAAGTAAAAATTAATAATATGTTAGGTAAGTACGATGATTATTATAAGTGTTTAAATAAAATGAAAATTATGACAAATTACATAAGTAATAGTTTACGGGTTTTATTTTTTTCCGTTTTACTTGTAGCAGGTTCTCTATTTACTGCGCAGCAAGCTCTGGCATGGGGTAGTGATTATGGCGATTATGGTACAGGTTGCTGCGGAGGAGGTGGCTCAACAGGTAACTTCGGGTCAGGCGGTGGAGACTAT
>CAYPCF010000024.1:0-7808 GCA_964409155.1 uncultured Candidatus Saccharibacteria bacterium
CCGGAACCTTTTTTCTGCCCTATCGCTTTTAGAATCAAACTTGATGCGGGTGGAGATTTGATTGTGATATCAAATGACCTGTCCTCATAAATATTAACAAGCACACCTACGGTATCACCCATCATCTCGCGGGTTTTTTCATTGAATTGATTGACAAAATCACCAATATTAATACCTGCCTGACCCAGCGCAGGGCCCAACGGTGGCGCAGGTGTCGCTTTACCCGCTTCTATCTGCAATTTAAGCTGTCTTTCTACTTTTTTCTTTGCCATAGTTCTTAAATATTACTCATTTTTTAATAAAAGTAAAGCTTTATATGTGCCTTACTTGCACAAAATCAAGCTCTACCGGTGTTTCTCGACCAAACATAGGGACCAGTACTTTTACTTTGCCACGCTCCTCGTCAACCGCACCGACTTTACCTTCCAAATCCTTAAATGGACCGTCTGTAATCATAACCGAGTCGCCAATGGAAAGATCAATCACATGCTTTGCGGTGTCTGTGTTCATCCTGTCTAAAATCTGCTTAACCTCATCATCTGATATCGGCACCGGCTGATTACCTGCGCCCACAAATCCGGTAACTCTCGGTGTGTTGCGCACCACATACCAAGATTCGTCTGTAACTATCATGTCCACAAGCACATACCCTTTATACATTTTTTCTTGTTCTTCAACTCTCTTGCCTGCTTTAATCTTAATTTTGCGTTCTTTTGGAACTATCACATTAAAAATATAATCCTCCATACCCATGGAACTTATACGCTGCTTTAAGTTACGAGCAACAGCATCTTCATATCCTGAGTAAGTATGAACTACATACCAATGCCTCTCATTGTTTTTTTGTTTGCTCATAAGTTTTATTTAGATTATCTTGGATAATAAGTTTTTAAAGACGAAGTCAAATATGCCTAAATACACTGCGACAAATATGGAAATGGCAATGACCAAAGCGGTGTATATTATCGTCTGCTTCTTCCCGGGCCAAGAGACATGTTTTAATTCGGCCTTTGTGTCTTTAAGATATTGTGAAAAATTCATAAATTCTTTTATTAAGCACTTTTAAAACGCCCTTTCGGGCGCAGTTGTAATATAGCACAAGATAACAGATAAATCAATGGCTAACTAAATTTGAATACCTTTTTTGCGCCACGTCATATCATCCTGTTGCTGTGGCTTATCGGGACCACCTGGTACCGGAGGTTCTGGTAATTTGTACGGTTTGGGCTCAGGGGGCTTGACAGTAACTCGCGCGCAGTTGGGCTTCCATGCATAGTTCATAGTGAGCCTATCTGTTACACTTACAAGCAAAGGCGGTTTACCCTTATAAGGCTTTTCAGCCAGTAACGAAAGAGTGAGGCTTACTTTCATATTCTTGTAAGTTCCCACTGCGGTTTTCTTAGGCTCAACATCTAAGGTCACAATGTAACGACTGGCAAATTTCAATACCAAAGCTTTATCGTGAAATATATGCATCTGCGCAGGTTTAACTTTATAAGAATAAACACCACCGCATTGCAATCCTTTAGCATAAATCAAGCTATATATACCTTTTTTATCCTGTCCAATCTCTCTTTCTAAAATTTCACTTAATATGCTTGTATACACCTGTCTTAATAAGAAATCGGGCGGTCTCAATTTTGATATGTAAGCTGTTATGTTGTGTGGATATCTATAGTATAATACAGAAACCGCTGCTACAAATAATAATGATCCCGAAACTGCTGCGATCAACTTTACTTTGTCACGTGAGCGTAGTTTTAAATTATCCATACCTTATACAATACATTTAAACAGCCCTCGCTGTCAATACGGAAGCGCAAGTATATACAAATTTGAAGAATTGACAAGTTTTGTGTTGCAAGTGCACTAAAAAACGCTTGCTTTATTCGGCTTTTTTTGACATAATAGCCGCACATGGCGGCCGTAGCTCAGCTGGTAGAGTCCAGGATTGTGGCTCCTGTGGTCGTGGGTTCGAGTCCCACCGGTCGCCCATTTAGAAATTCTTAAAGCCCGCTGCAAGGCAGTGGGGTTTTAGAATTTCTTGGGCGAGCTGGGGCTCGAAAGGATTTGCGCGCGAAGCCACAAAAGCGAATGCCTGGAGCTTTTGTGAAGCAAATCCCGGGCAGGAAGCACTTAGCGCTTTTGGCGAACGCAGTGAGCCAAAAAGCTTAGTGCTTGACGCCGAGTCCCACCGGTCGCCCATTTAGAAATTCTTAAAGCCCGCTGCAAGGCAGTGGGGTTTTAGAATTTCTTGGGCGAGCTGGGGCTCGAAAGGATTTGCGCGCGAAGCCACAAAAGCGAATGCCTGGAGCTTTTGTGAAGCAAATCCCGGGCAGGAAGCACTTAGCGCTTTTGGCGAACGCAGTGAGCCAAAAAGCTTAGTGCTTGACGCCGAGTCCCACCGGTCGCCCATATGGCAAAGGCGCGCAAGACTCTGCCTTGCGCGCTCTTTAATTTAAAACTATTTATAATCCGGTGCTTCCTCTTCTATCTCTCTTTGATGGTTTGCAAACCGCGCCAGAGCATAGAGTACACTGGACATTCGGTTAAGATAGGCAAGTGTGTGTTTGCCAAGTTTTTGAATGCCTTCCTCGTGCACTGCTACAGCGCGTCTTTCCGCACGCCTTATCACTGTGCGCGAATAATCAAACCTTGCAGCCAATTCGCTGCCTCCTGAAATAAAAAAACTGTGAATCTCAGGTAATTCTTCTTCTATAGAAGCAATAACAGACTCCAACCATTTTACCTTTTCTTCATGTATGGTCTTGTCAGCGCCGGCCATCTCCGCTTGAATTATAAACATATCATCTTGCAATTCATGCACTATCTCTGATACTTTTTGCTCTCTTAATGTAAAATTGTCAGAAATTGACTGCACCTTGCAAAGCCCTAAAAAAGAATTTGCCTCATCCAATACCCCTAAAGCCTCAGCTATTTTTGAGCTTTTGCTCATGCGCTGGTCACACGCAAATGTGGTAGTTGTGCCGTCATCTCCTTTACCTGTGTAAAGTGCCATATGAGACATTATATCAAATAATGCTTACCTTGCAATTTCTTCAAACGGCAACATTGCGCTAATGCAGTGTTGAGTGTAATCTATACGCGTTCCCGCTTTTTTTGCCGAATCTAAAAAGGCGCCTTGTGCATAGGCGGAGTTGTAAGCATGCGGTAAAATGTGCGCGTTTAAGTGCATAAGATAGTCTTTGTTTTCCGGCGTAATTTGTAAACGCAAATTATTATATATAGATATTTTATACGCTGACAGTTCGCCTTGTATGTTTTCTTTGTCGCGCGCCATGAGAATATATTGAGCCAACCCTTCGGTATGTGCGCAAGTATTATAAGCCTCCATCACAAAAACCAAACGGTTTCGCATCGCCATATGATACTTTAATGCGATTTCATAAGCCTTTTTGCGCAGTTTATTTGATAACTGCTTGTTGCTGTGGATTTTATTTGCCGCAGTCATAAGCCACAGATACAGACCTTTGTATTGCTTGTCCATACCTCTTGCATCCAAGGCATCAAATGCTTTGTTTACAGCTTCTGCTACAGCCGTATCATCAGGGTGATCCTGTAACCAAGTGGCCAACACTGTCAACGCCTCTCCTGTCGCATATCCTGAACTTGAAACCTCTTCTTTCTGCTCATAACTATCATTATCTTTTATAAATTGCGCAAAATCGCCATTTTCTTTTTGAAGCCACAAAATAGAATGTAGCAGAGCCTTTATCTGCTCTTTATGTTCCCTCCCCCAGTCATGGTCATGTCTTGCCAGATACAACGCTCCATTTAACAAAAGGGCCAAAGAACCCAGTTTGTTTTCATCATAGTAACTCAACAGTAACAACTTCCGCTTAGTTTTTGTAATTGTATGTGTGTTTTCAAAAATCTTATTTATGCTATCTTTAAAAAGCTCTTTGTCTTTTTGGGTGAGCTTTCCGGCATTTAGAAGTCTGCCGAACAAATACATAGCTCCCATCTGCCTTACTTCATTATCTTCTTGGGCAAATTTGCCGGTAATAAGATTGTAGTCATATATAAAAAGCCCTGTAGCATTTATTTTACGCGCTATAAGATTGTGTTTGGCGCGTTGTATAGATATGTCCACTTTGCTGGTATATCCCGAGAAAAAGTAAAAGAAAATAAAAGCGGCAAATACAGCAAAAGCGATAGAAAGTGTTATGAATAAAAATACGGTCAGCCTGTTCATCGCAGTTTATTATACCATGTGCAAGGCTGACTATTCCAACTTACCATCTTTCATATGGACGGTGCGATTTACATACGCCTCATCCTCAGGCTCATGAGTTACCATGATGATTGTCTGACCAAAATCTTTATTTAGTTTCTTCATAGTCTCCAAGACTTGCCTGGAAGTCTCAGAGTCCAGGTTTGCCGTGGGCTCATCGGCAAATAACAGTTGTGGGCGGTTCACTATGGCTCTGGCTATGGAGACACGCTGCTTTTGTCCACCTGACAACTCTCCCGGCAAATGTTTCTCTAAGCCTGCCAACCCCACACTGTCTATGGCTTCTTGAGTCTGTGTGTTGACCTGGTTGCGGCTCAAACCGGCGACTATTAACGGTAACGCCACATTTTCAAACAAGCTCAACTCCGGCAATAACGCATAATCTTGAAATATATAACCTATAAAATCCAATCTGAATTCAGCTTTTTCTTTCTCTGACATACCGGATACCAAAGCGCCGTTGATTTTAATCTCCCCCTTTGTCGGCTCATCTAACAAAGCTACTTGATGAAGAAATGTTGACTTACCTGACCCGGACCGCCCCATCAGCGCCACGAACTCACCTTTTTTGACTTTAAGCGACACGCCTTTTAGAGCATGGGTCGGCGCTTTTGAGTTGGGGTTGTATATCTTCTCAAGCCCGGAGACTTCCAATATATATTCTGTTTTCTTTTTATTCATAATATTATCTGTATAACAATGCCAAGACTTTTTTGCGGACTTCTTTGAATGCGGGAGCAAAAGCTCCGATAAATGCTGCCACCGCAAAAAATATTACACTACTTAACAGCGCGGCGGGTCTTATGTAAGGCACGACATCTGCCATCGGCATGTTTATAGGATGTGCTTCAAAGAGTAAAATTGCAAATCTCATAAACAAATATCCAAAAATTATACCCAAAAACGCATAGAACATGCCTCTGAGTAAATAATCTAAAATCACGACTCTGTTTTGCGCGCCGATGGCTTTTAGTATGCCTATTTGTCGTCTTTTGTTCAAAACATCCACAAAAATAATAATGAAGATGACGAGCCCTGCGACAATAGCGCCTATTAAACGCAAGATCATGCCTATTACCTCAAAAGATTTGGAAATACCCGCACCGAAAGCCAATTTCTGCTCCCAGTCTTCTATTTTATACTTATCAAAACCCGCTTCTTTCATGTCTTTGACAATCCTTTTTGAGGCGTTTTTATCTGACAAGCGCACAACAACGGCACTGGCGTGGTTGGGTGAGACACCAAGCATTCGTCTGAGCTCCTTTTTGAGAATGTAAGCACGCCTATCTACATCAAAATTCTTTGTTTTATAAGTGCCCACCACTTCATACTCCACGGGAGTCCCCGCTATGGTAATACGCAATTTATCACCCGGTCTTACAGACCCTAGATCATCCGGAAAGACGCTTGCGCCATAACCTCCGGCAGCATTTGACCCAAGCAACAATTTCGCCGTGTCATCATCTTGCAACATTCTGCCATCTTGGATGTATCTTGATATGTCATATACATATGCTCGGTCAGGGTCTATGCCTTCAACCACCCCGGCCATTTCTTCGTAGTCTCTACCGTCTTTGTTCTTGTCATTTCGTAATATGGCACCGGTTTTTAATACCGGAACAACTCTTACAACTTCAGGATATCTGCTCAAAAATACTTTTATTGATGATACATCGCCTACATAGTCCTCTCCGGGTTTTGGCTCTATCATTATCTCACCGTATTGTATGTCTTCTTTTACGTTGTTTATCGCTTTTGTGATTCCGCTAAAGATCGCATCTGTAAACAACATATTCAAAAATACAACCGACATGATAAGTGTTATCAGCGCCAGCGTCCACTTGTCTCCACGCATCACAGAACGAGACGCCAAAAACAAAGCGCTTTTAAAAACAACTGTTATACGTTGTATGATTGAATCACTCATCAGCAAGCAGTCTATCAGAACTTATAAGCCCTGACAAGACTACGGTGTATTTACCGTCCGTCGGACCTGTTTTTATATATCGTTTTTGCGGAATATTCGGATTTACCGCTTTAGGGTCAATAACATAAACATAAGCCCCTTGTGAATCCTTTTTGATAAGCTTGTTTGGAACTGTAAGCTTGTCTTTTAGATTTAACACCGGGATATATACAGTCGCCGTCATGCCGGGTTTAATGTCATAGTTGTCCGCTTCACCTTTATCCAAAAGCACTTTGATGTCATAGTAAACTATACCGTTAATTTCTTTCTGAGTTGGGTATATAAAGTAGATTTTTCCATTAAAACGCTTTGATTTATAAGTGTCAAACTTCACGCTTACGGGCATGCCGGTGTGAATTTTGGCAATGTCAACTTCCGGCACCTGCGCCTTGATATAAACTCCGCTTGTGACAATGGAGATTATCGGCTCTTGCGAATTCACATACTCTCCTTGTTCCTTCATCACTTGTGATACGGTTCCTGATACGGGAGATTGGACAGACGCCTTATCCAACTTTGACTGAACTGTCTCAAGTGCGGCTTTCGCCAAATCTACATTAGCCTGTAATGCGTCTAAATCCTCTTGGCGAGTTCCTTTCTCTAATTTCTCCAAAGCGACCCTTGCCTGTTCATACTTTGCGTTCGCCAACTTGATGGCAGAGATAGATGAGTCAACCTTGCTCTTTTCGGCCTCTGTGGCAGCGCGCACTTTCTGCATATCTGCTTGTAACTCTTTGAGCCGCCGGAAAGAAATATGCGTCTCCAATGCATCACTTGCCAAAGATTCCAAATTACCCACTAACTCCTTTATTTCTGTTAAGGTGGCGGTTGTTAAAGACGCATGGGACAAGAGAGTCGGAATATCCGCACTTTTAACATATTCTGAGTCTCTGAGTTTTATCTCCAAGTCATGCAGAGACTGCAACGGTTTTTGTAGTGCAAGCCTGCGCGTTTCTGCATCTTTTTGACCTGACTCATCAAGATAGCGCACATTAACCTGAGGTTTTTCAGAATTCTCATCTGTGAAATATTCATCTACAATCTCCATGTTATCATCTATCTTGTCTATAGCAGAACGCAAGACACCTGCCAATGACAAAGCACTTGACTCTATTTGTATTTTTGTCTCTGTCACTTTTTGTTCCGCTATGGTTATATCCTCTTTACGTGCGCCGGCCTTAGCTTTGTCTAACTCAGCTCTTGCTTGCGCAAGACGAGCCTTCGCTTGCGCAAGTTGGGTCAGGAGCTCGCTATGCTCTATACTTGCTATGTGTTGCCCTACTGATACTTTATCACCCTCTGAAACTCCAAGCCATTCTATGCGACCGGGAATCTCAGAGCTAACCTTTACTTCTTTAAGAGGGACTACTTGCGCATCCACTTCAATATCCTTTTTTAAAGACTGCTTAGCAGGGAAAATGGTCTTATGCGCGCCGGAAAAACGACTATTAAGCGGGCCTTTAATTTCATTCTGTCCGCTATATATATTATATGCCCCGGCAAGCAAAGTAATCGCCGCCGCTACTAATAATATCTTTGAAAGTGTATTTATCATATGAGCTAAATTATAACATATTTATTTTTACA
>CAYPCF010000025.1:0-7551 GCA_964409155.1 uncultured Candidatus Saccharibacteria bacterium
GTTAATTGTTTTTATTGTTGTTGATAATAGTTTGTGCCAACTCGACTAATGACACCTTTGTATTTTAGCAAGGGGGGGTGTGGTGTCAAGGGAGTTAGATACTAATCTTCTTGTCGCGTAAAATTTTGATAATCTCATCTAAAGCTTGTTCCGGATGGCCTTCAGGATTTACCACACGGTAATCAAAACTCTTAGCATCTTCTTCAATCTCTCTTTTTGCAATACGCAGCCTTTCGTCTAACTCATCATCGGAAATCTTAGCTCTGTTTTTAATGCGACTTACAAGCACATCAAAGCTTGGTGGGTCAATAAAGAAAGACACGGTATTGTAATTTTTTTTGAAAAATTTCATGCCTATTATATCAACTTGCGCCACGGCGATTTTGCCGGATTTTAAAATCTCATTTAGCGCAGGAAGATATGTCCCGTAGTAAGTATCAAGAGCCTCTATGTGTCTGTATTCGGGAATATTTCCATTGTCTATCCCTCTCAAAAATTCGCCTTTGCTCAAATAATAGTAATCTACACCGTCTTGTTCTCCCGGGCGCGGCTTTCGTGTAGTGGCTGTTATCAAACGTTTACAAAATGAACAACGCTCCAATAACATTTTCATTAAAGTATTTTTACCACTTCCGCTTGGTCCTGAAAATACTATTATTTGAATTTGTTTTGAATCTGACATATATTGTTTATCTTATGTAACCTTCCTTACGCAAAACTTCAATAAGGCCATCAAAAGTGCGCGCAAACTCATAATCTGTATTCCACACAACATAATCATATATTCCACTATCCTCGGCTTCCCGGATTTCTTGTTTTGCACTCTCTAAGCGCTTGCGCACTTCCTCATCACTAATAGACGGGTCGCGTCTGCGTAACCTGTCTTCTATAACTTCCAAATCCTTCGGCTTGATAAAGATTGTCACCGCTCCATAGTGCGTCTTGAAAAATTTTGCGCCCTTTGTGTCCGTATTTACTATTACCACAAGCCCTTTACTCAACTTGTCTTCAATATCGGGTTTGTATGAGCCATAGTAAGCATCTCGGTTTTTTACATGAGTCCATTCAAGTATGTTGCCCTTATCCACTTCGTCAAAAAATGTTTCTTTGTCAAAAAAATAATAATCCACCCCGTGCTTTTCGTTTAGTCTCGGTTCTCTTGTGGTAGCTGAAACCGCTTTGGCAAAATAATCAAAACTTTCCAGTAATTCATTTGTAAAAGTGGACTCGCCCACAGCGGTGGGTCCTGCGATGATTAAGATATCATACTGTCTGTTTTGCATGAACAATATGATAACAGAAACTTAAGAAAAACAAAATCGGTATCTATATGCAAAGTGTTATTTTTAATACTCTCGCACTGATAGTTGCGCTTCAATCTTTTTGATAACATCAAGCACCACAGAGACTGCGATGAGTAAAGCCGTGCCACCTACGGCAAAAGTGCTGATACCTGAGGCATGTTGTATAATCACAGGCAAAATGGCGATAAATCCCAAAAATACGGCGCCGGCCAGTGTGATCCTCGTTACTATATTTGCCAGGTATTCCATAGTCTCTCTGCCCGGCCTGATGCCCGGTACAAAAGCGCCTGATTTTTGTAAGTTCTCAGCCACAGTCTTCGGCTCAAATGTGATAGCGGTATAAAAGAAAGTAAAGACAACAACCAATACAAAATATATCGGGGCATAAAGATATGGGTTGGATATAACAGCGTTAATATTGTCATATATACTCGTAGCCCATGCTACGTTGGCGGCTTTTAAATATTGAGCAATCATTTGCGGGAACAAAAGTATTGATATTGCAAAGATAATCGGCATAACTCCGGCTTGATTGATGCGGATAGGCAGATATGTCTGCACTTGTCCCGCCGCCTTACCAAGACGAGCCTGCTTTGAGTATGTGATGGGTATCGGTCGCTCTGCTTCTGTAATAAACACCACCAAAGCTGTCACAACAACAGCGGTTGCAGCCAGCAGTAAATAAACAGGAAGGTCGTTTTGATTAAAATTCAAGACTATCTCATTAAATGCAGACGGCAACCTTGACACTATACCGGCAAAAATAATGATTGACACACCATTACCTACTCCAAACTCTGTCGTAAGCTCACCCAGCCACATAAGTAGCATCGCGCCAGCTGTAATTACGGCAATATTTACAACAGTGCCGAATAAATCTTGCGGCGCTACAATGCCTTGTTTTGTGAGCAAAGTAAGAAAACCAAAAGCCTGCAACATGGACAAAGGCACTGTGAGATAACGGGAATATTGTATGAACTGCGCACGCCCCGCCTCGCCTTCTTCTTGGTATAGTTTTTTTAGTTTTGGAGAAACAACTGTCAAAAGTTGCATGATGATAGAAGCTGTAATAAAAGGCCCGACACCAAGAAGAACTATGGAAAGATTTTTCAAACCTCCTCCTGAAAATATGTTTAAAAGTCCTATAAAGTTATTACCTTCTACAAAATTCCTTAAAGCCAGCTCATTTACTCCCGGTATAGGTATGGAAGCCAAAGCTCTGAATATTGCAAGTGCGAAAAAAACAAACAAAACCCTCTTGCGCAGAGCTTTGTCTGCAAACACATGTTTGAGTTTTGTAAAGAAAGTATTTAACATAAAATATTACAAAATTTTACCTCCGGCTTTTTCTATCTTAGCTTTTGCACTCTCTGATATCTGCAAAGATTCAATCTGAAGTTTCTTTGTGATATCTCCTTTTGCCAAGATTTTCACAAGCGGCTTTTTACCGGACTTTGACTCCACGACTCCTTTCTCTAACAGTGAGTTAATGCTGACAGTGTCTCCGTTCTCAAAAAACTTATCTAAAACCGCCACATTTACCGCAAGAGGTTTTTGTTTTGAGCTATTGACTGTTTTTGCGCGGTTTTGACCATAACCTCTCAGCTTAGGTATCTTTTTGATGATATCTCGCATCTCCGGTCGCTTCTTCCTACCTGCGCGCGCGTTTTGACCTTTATGACCGCGTCCCGAGGTTTTACCTCTTTTGCCACCACGACCCACCCTGCGTGATTTCTTTGTCGCTTGTCTTTTATCTACTTTTATCTCATGTAATTGCATAGACCTAATCTTTATTCTTTTATTTATCCAACTCTTTAAGTGCCTCTATTGTCGCACGCGCTATGTTGAGTTGATTTTTACTCCTTGTCCAAATCTTTGATGTCACATCCGTCACTCCGGCAAAGTCAAGTACCGCGCGAACAGATGCTCCCGCCACAAGACCTCTTCCGGGCGCAGGACGAACGGCAACCTCACTTGAACCAAACTTCGCCTTGACATCAAACGGGATACTGCCCTCTTCGGTTCTGTTGACGGTAATCATGTTTGCCTTGGCGTCTCTTATGGCTTTGTCTATGGCAAGCGCCGTGTCGTTTGACTTTCCTATCCCTACACCTACTCTGCCTTTTTTGTCACCTATGACCATGGCAACTGAGAAAGAAAATCTTCTACCTCCCGCTACAACACGGGTAACTCTGCGCATGGAAATAATCTTTTGTTCAAATTCTGACTTTCTCTCTTCTCTTTTCCTGCGTGAAAAGGCTTTTCGTTTCTTTGAGAAAGGCTTCTTGCGTGATTTAGCGGCTGCGGTAGGTTTTCGTTCCGAGTCCTTTTTAGTCTCTTTGGCAGGGCGGTCTTCGGCAGCTTCTTTCTTGTCCTCAGCCATATCGTCGGACGCATCTGCGGGCTTTGTTTGCGCCTCTTGCGCCAACTCGCCAGACATTTTAGTTTCCATGTCTTTGTTTTCTTCTTGTTTGTTTTTTTCTTCTGACATAAACCTTGTAAATATTAAAATTTAAGACCTTCCTTACGCGCCGCATCCGCAAATGCCTTGACCTTACCCATGAAAGCGCTTGCTCCACGGTCAAAAACGACCTTCTCTACCTTTGCGTCTTTTGCTAATTTTGCGATTTTCTTTGCAGTTTCTACAGCTCTTTCAGTAGCGTCTTTACCCTTGATATCCTTGTCTGAGCTGCTCGCGTATGCCAAAGTTTTTGCCGTTTTGTCGTCAATTATCTGGGCAATCAACCGCGTGTTTGATTTGTAGACGCTAAGTCTTGGCAAACCATGAGCCGAAACCCTGATTTTTGCCCTTACTCTCCGCGCTCGCGCTTGTCTCTTTTCTTTTTTTGTTACTGACATATGCTTAATATTTTAACTGTTATGCGGTTGCGCGTTTACCTTCCTTGCGCAAAATATGCTCGCCTTCATACCTGATACCTTTGCCTTTATACGGCTCCGGCTTTCTAACTTTCCTGACATCGGCCGCAAATTGTCCAACCTTCTGTTTGTCTATCCCTGAGACTGTGATGGAGTTCTCCTTGGGATCCACCTCCACAGTTAAATCCTCCGGCACAGATACTAAAACAGGGTGAGAAAAACCTACTTTCAGTTCTATATCTTTTCCTTTTTGCTCTACTCTAAAGCCGACTCCTTCAACGATGAGTTTCTTGCTGTATCCTTCTGTAACCCCCACTATCATATTTTGCAAATGCGAAGCAAATGTACCCCACAAGGCGTTAGCGAACTTAGAGTTGTCTTTTGGTGTAACTTTTGCTGTGTCTGCTTCAATTGAAATCTCTACAAGAGGATGAACGGGTATCCTAAGCTCACCTTTTTGACCCTTTACAGCCAAAACCCCGTCTGCCACCTTTACCTCCACACCCTGCGGTATATTTATTTCTTTTTTTCCTATCCTAGACATATGCAAATTTAAAAAATTTCAAACAAAATCTCTCCTCCGGCGTTTTCCTTGCGCGCTTCCTCACCACTCAAAATACCTTTCGGAGTGCTGAAAACCGCCACACCCTTTCCGTATCTTACCGGGAAAATCTCTTTTACAGATCGGTATAGTCGGCGTCCCGGCTTTGAGACACGCTTAAAGTTTCTGATTCTCGGTGTACCTTTTTCAGTATAAGCAAGTTTTATTATTAGACTTTTCTTGACGCCCTTACCTTCTTTTTCAACGCCTGCCACAAACCCAGACCTCAAGAGGGTCTCAGCTATTGCGTGCTTCATCTTGGAGTACGGAACTCTTACAGTCTCTTTACCAACCGCTCCTGCGTTTTTTATCCTTACTATCAAATCTGCTATAGGGTCATTTACAAATGTCATAAACTAAAACTAATATAATTATTTACCAACTTGATTTCTTGATGCCCGGAATGTGTCCTTGCAAAGCTTCTTCTCTAAAGCATACGCGGCACAAGTCAAAGTCGCGCATATATCCGCGAGGACGACCGCATTTAAAGCACCTGCGCACTTTGCGGGTCTGGAATTTTGGCTTCTTTTGTGATTTTGCTATTTGTGATTTTTTTGCCATATTAAAAATAAAAGCGCCTAAGCGCTGCCATATACTAACAAAGTTTTATAAATAGTCAAGCGCCGTAATCCTGTTGCCGGATATGCAAAGTTTAGAATCTGTTGTATACTTTTGTTCATGAAAATGTCCGACCCGCTTTACGAGCACTTCAGACTAACAAAACTGCAAAAACGCGCTCTTGATAAAATGCGCGTATCAACCGTGCGCGATTTGCTGTATCATTTTCCGCACAGATACGAGAATTTTGCCGCAGCCAAATACATTAAAGACATCAAGCCAAATGAAGATGTGAGTGTCTTTGGTAGAGTAAGCTCCGTGCAAAAACGCCTTTCATGGAAAAATAAGAAATATATAGTGGAGGCGAGCTTGGAAGACCATAGTGGCTCTTTAAAACTCATATGGTTCAATCAAGTGTATATGGAAAAAATCTTGCAAAACAACCCGGTGTTAAAAGCTACTGGTAAAGTAAGCGGTGGCAAACACTTGTCTATGGTCAACCCATCGTTAGATTTTTTACCTGCAATGCCAGAATTTCTTGATGAAAATACAAACGAAGAACTCATGCCGGTTTATCACGAATCCGCAGGTATAACTTCACGCTGGATATATTTTGCAGTTAGAAAAATACTCCAAACAATACCGAGCTCAGAGCTTCAAGACCCCATCCCCGAAAAAATACGAAAAAAATATAACTTACCCAAGCTTTCAAGCGCCATATTTTGGG
The DNA here is from genome assembly GCA_964409155.1 of uncultured Candidatus Saccharibacteria bacterium. Lineage (GTDB taxonomy): Bacteria > Patescibacteriota > Minisyncoccia > Phycocordibacterales > UBA2100 > S143-145. The sequence goes on from CAYPCF010000025.1 coordinate 6,068, forward strand.
TACACATGCCACAAAACAAAAAGCAAGCAAGTGCAGCCGGAAAAAGATTTGCTTTTGAGGAAGTCTTTATATTGCAACTGGCAAAACAACAAGAAAAAGAGCAGCTTAAAGCTGAAAATGCGGTAAATATCCAAACTGACAAAGAAGCTGAAAAGAAACTCAAAAACTTCGTATCAAATTTTGGATTTGAGCTGACCGATGCCCAAAAAAGAGCTCTTGAAGACATAAAAGACGATTTCAAAAAACCGTATCCGGTAGCAAGACTTCTTGAAGGTGATGTCGGCTCAGGTAAAACCGCGGTTGCGGCAAGTGCCGCTTACTTGGTGTACAACTCAAAAACACCCGACAACAAATACAAAAGCCTTCAAACTGCATATATGGCACCGACAGAAATACTGGCCGGGCAAATTTTTCATGATTTTATTAAATTTTTCGCGCAACAACAAATACGCATAGGACTGGTAACCGGGTCATCATGTAAAATATACCCGTCAAAAACTTCCGACGGCCCGACAAAAATAGCATGTAGCCAGCTTAAAAAATGGATCAAAGAAGGCATCATCGCTGTAGTTGTGGGCACACACTCACTCATATTCAAATCAGTAGAATTTGAAAATCTGGCTTTCGTAATTGTGGATGAACAGCACAGGTTTGGCACAAAACAGCGCGCAAAACTTTCTCGCAAAGATGGGGCTTCTCCTTATCTCCTTTCTATGTCCGCCACTCCCATACCACGAACACTTGCCTTGACTATATATGGAGACTTGGAACTCTCGGTCTTGGACGAGCTCCCTGCCGGACGCAAAGACATCACAACACGCCTTGTTCCTAAACGCTCAAGAGATGGGGTTTATGAGTTTGTAAAGAGAAAACTAAAAGAAGGAAGGCAGGCCTACATCATCTGCCCGCGCATAGAAGAACCGGATCCGGAAAAAGCAAACGCATTGCGTGCCAAGTCGGTTGAAGAAGAGCTTAAACGCCTGTCGGAAGGACCGTTTGCAGATTACAGGCTCGCGCCTCTACACGGTAAAATGACACAGAAAGAAAAGGACGAAACCATGGAACGCTTCGCCTCCCACGAGATAGATATACTGGTTGCAACAAGTGTAGTAGAAGTCGGAGTGAATGTGCCCAATGCCACTTCCATAATAATAGAAGGTGCGGAACGCTTTGGTCTGTCGCAGCTGCATCAGTTGCGCGGTCGCGTGCGCAGAGCCGAGCACAAAGCTTTTTGTTTCCTTTTTACCGAAAGCTCTTCGCAAAAAACGCGTGAGCGCCTGAAGGCGCTCACGCAATCCAAAGACGGCTTTACCCTTGCCGAAGAAGACTTGCGCCTACGAGGGCCCGGCGATTTATATGGGTCAAAACAATGGGGACTGTCAGACATTGGCATGAAAGCTCTGCAAAATATAAAAATGGTGGAAGCGGCCAGAAAAGAAGCCGAGCAACTCATCCATTCCGACCCCAATTTGTCTTCAAACAGC
>CAYPCF010000026.1:0-2781 GCA_964409155.1 uncultured Candidatus Saccharibacteria bacterium
CCGCCCCTCCATAAAATTCAATTTTACTTTTTTGCATAATTATAGTATAACATATATATAACAATACATTATGGAAACACGCAAGGAACATAGCATTTGGAGATGCTTTAAATCTATTAAGAATATACCAGATATGGTGCGTGTTTTGTACCAAATCTTTACAGGCGGATATAAACTGCCCCCAGACACAAAACCTAACAAGGCTCATGTGGCGGAATTATTAAATTTTGTGGACCAGAAAGAAAAATTCACTGCAGACGATGTTGAGCATATTCTAAAAGAGCTGCGAGGAGCAAGAAATTTCTCGTTAAGTATACGTAAGCTCATATACTCTTCTGAATTATCACGTACCAAAAAAGAGATTATTGAACAAATAGAAACGTCTTTGCGCGCCTCTTTGGATAAAGAAGATTTATTCAGAAATATTCTTAGTGAATATATCCGTATGCCAACTAAATTACATAAAATTTTGTTTATGAATTTATTATATGATTATGTAAACTCCAATGTGCCCAGCTTAATTACACTGAAACGCACTGTCAAAGATGGTATAAAGGGTTTGACGACTTCTATTGCTGAAAATGAAGAATGCGGACAAGAAAACTTGCATGATGTATTTGGTAAATTATCTGAGCTTCTTATTGATGCACAAGATGAAGCCCATGCCATAGCATATCCTAAACCAAAAAACAATAGAAGAAATAAACGCGCTGAAACAATAAAACTGAAAGAGAGATTAACAAAACTTGGCATAAAAGACCCTAAACTTCTCAAGCATGCGACTAGTATCTATTTTCTACTAAATACAGAAAAGAGAAATGAATTAATGCAGATAATCCAAGATATCGATGATGATTCTAAAAAAATGGATAGTATTATAAAAAAATATAAAACGAAGCGTCTGGTTAATACTAAAAAATGTTTTAGAATTAGATTATTCGGACAAAATAATGAATATAGAATTATATTTGCATTGAAAGATGGTGCAAACACCTCAAGTAGAAAGATAATATTTATTGGAACCAGAGAAGAAGCTAAGGCGTTTTATAAAGCAGGATTAAAAAGATAAAACCCAGAGAAATAAATTTACTCTGGGTTTTATTTTTGTCGTGGGTATTTACCTGGTAAACTCCAGGTGGGTGACCGCAACTGATGTGCCACGACACATAGCGATATTGGTCTCCCTGAATGTAATCCAAGCAGGATATACCCACGACTATCTGTATTATAACATTTGTCTCCTAACAAGACACTATTGACATCCTGATTTACAAGAATTGTAAAGAGCGCGCCGGCTACGCCGGCGCGCTCTTTATCACAACTACTCTACAATTCCATCCAAATTTACATCATACAAAATGGCATCTTGCACCAATCTGTAATGCAATATCTCAGAGTCAGAAAACCAGATAGGAATTTCCTTTTCTGCTTCATCAGGGTTGCCTGAGGCATGTATAAGATTTCTTACGGCGCGCCCGTCAGTGTCTGCCATTTGATAAGAGTCCAACACAAAATCCCCTCTTATGGTTCCAACGTCAGAAGTCAACGGCTCAGTCCCACCCACAACTTTGCGAACGATACTGCATGCGTGCGCTCCTTGCAATACCATTGCTACAACGGGGCCGCTGGTCATATACTTTTTAAGACCTTCCAAGACCTTCGCGCCTGCTTCTTCCGGGTCTTTTGTTGGAGCTTCTACACCTTTCTTCTCATACGCCGCTATGGCCTTCTCTCCCACATTCTTTATCCATGCGGGGTCTATCAAATAATGTTTTTCTACCTGCTCTGTTTCAGGAATAATCATCTTAAGAGCCACCATTTTAAGTCCTATTCTCTCAAAACGCTTTATAATCTCCCCTATAAGAGACCTTTGAACTCCGTCCGGCTTGATAATCACCAAAGTCTTTTCTTTACTAAATGACATACTTTTTCTATATATTATTAAATTGTTAATGGCAACAGTATAACAAAAGAGCAAAAAATATCAAAAAACTACATCCACGGGAACGGATTTGGAGCTACGTCTTGCTTGCTCATATCCGGCATATATTTTTTCGCTATCTCCGCTTCTATCTCTGCCCTGTCTCTGCCGTATTTTAGGTGTGAGAGCTTGCGCAATTTATCCGCAAAGTCATAGTCCAGTTTCCAGTCATAAGTGATGGTTTCTATGTTAAAAGGTTTGACGGGAGTTCCATCTACAAGAAGAGATAGGTATGCGTTATAGTTCTCTATGCTTGAGATATCCTTTGCGCTAAATTCGGGAGCGTAAGTCTTCTCCAAAAATTCCGCGTCCTCAGAAGACACGCGAAATGCGCATTTAGTTCCAACGTTACCAAAAACAGCATCTCTAATCTTTTCGTCCAATTGTTTGATAAACTGATGCGCCAGGTTCAAAGACAATTTGTATTTACGCGCCTCAGAAAGAATTGTGGCTATAGACGGTGTAGTAAAGTTCTGAAACTCATCTATATACAGATAAAATGGAGCAAGGTCTTTTGTATTTAAATCATCCACACGAGCAAGAGCGGCCTGCAAGAATTTTCCAACTATCAAAAGTCCCAAAAGCTGCGCATTCAAGTCGCCAATGCGTCCTTTTGACAGATTAACGAGCAAGATTTTTCTCTCATCCATAATCTGCTTGAAATCCATTGTGCTTTTTTCCTGAGAGATGATGGGGCGCATAATCTCATTTGCCAAAAAAGTATCGGTTTTAGCTGTGATATACGGCGTCACATTTTCCAAAGAAGCATCACCGCCGGCTTTCTCGGCAATGTTTACCCA
>CAYPCF010000026.1:2881-7311 GCA_964409155.1 uncultured Candidatus Saccharibacteria bacterium
TCCGGGTATCTTTCGTCCCATTCAAGTATATTCAAGCCATACGGACGAGCGGTGTATGCCGGGTCAAAATATATCAAGTCTTCAGCGCGCTCCGGCGGAACCGCAGCCAATACATCAGCAATATCGGAGCCGTGAGGGTCAATGTAGCACACACCTTCTCCATTTTGCATATCTTGAATAATCATGGACTTCATGAGGTAAGTTTTACCCGTACCGGTCTGACCTATCTCATAAAAATGTCGCATCCTGTCTTCTTGCAAGAAAGGCACTTTGATTTCTGAGGCGCCGTAGACATTCTTACCCAAAATCACAGCTTTGCGACCACTTTCTGCAACCTGTGAAGATGCGCTTGTGACTTCCACAGGAGCGCCCGCTTGCTTGAAGCGAGATTTTTTCAACTCTCGTGAAGTGTTAATTCCGGCCGCTGTTAAGTGTATGATGGTGCTAAGCTCAGTCAAGCTCAACAAAACCGCATCTTTTCTGACAAAACGCCTGAATATGAACGCCTCAAGTGCTCCTTGCAAAGCTTTGCCTGTTTTTTTATTAAATACTAAAGTGTTGATTCTCGCGTTTTCAAATTGATTAAATGTCGCCTCAAGCGCAGAGAGTATGGCACTTGATTTCAGAGGGTCTCGCGATGAGCTAACAAGATTGATATTGACCGGGACTATGCGTGATTTAGACTTTATGGTCAACTGCTCCAGCAAGGTCTCATCTATCGGTGCCGGGTCTTTCTTTGCAGGATTTAGTAAAACTTCCTTAAGAGTCCTTTTGAAGTCATCTTTTGCCACATGCACCGGAGATGTAGCATGCTTGATGGCTTTGCCATATGGTTTGTTCTTCTTCATCTCTGTAATAACTTTCTGAACAAATTTATTGTGCTTGTCACCTTCATCTCCAATGATGAATTGCACGGCTGCACCCTCTTCGTTCTTGCTAAGGCCTGAAAAAGCCCCCAGAAGAATATTCATCGGATCATGAGTAAATTCTTTGTAAGAACGCAAGGGTGAACTAAAGTGATTTTTTAGTTTTGCCGTGGACATGTTGTGCACACCGCCATAGCTAAATACATTGTAGTCATTTTTTTGTAAAATCATCTTGGCATCGGGATACACAGAGATTAACTGCCTTTCAAAAAGCTCTTTTTTATCATAAGGTAAGGATACATAAAAAACCACATCATCACGTCCGATGGGTTTTGCCACTTCCACTGTGAAAGTTAGTTTCGCGGTTGTAACCGAAAGCATGCTCGCATAAAATTGCTCCATCGTTACCAAGAGTCTTTCAAGTGACTGGACCTTGTCTTGTTGCAGTCCTTGCTTTTGTTCTGTTGGGTTATCCGTGCCTAACTGCACCTCATATAAAACGGTGTGCAACTCATGTGAAAGAGTTGAGTTACGCTTGAGTTGCGGAGCCGGCAAACCATGCAGTATATATTGCACGAGAGCTTTGTGGAAATCATCTTCAAGATGAGCACTCTTAAGACGCTTGACTATATTTAATACATTTTTGACACCTTTGTGCGGTATCATCTGCAACAAGTGTTCAACTTGCTCATCATGGTCTTCCGGCTCTAATTTCAAAACATCTTTGATAAGGTTCTGTCCTGTCTGCACCATAGGAGCGCGCAAGACTTTCCGACTTGGCAGATGAGCATAACTCTGTACTGCTTTTGTTGCAATCCTTTCTATATCCTCGTCCGAGTCTACGCTTAAGCTTTGAGCGTGTTCATGTATCTGTCTGCGTAAATTCTCAATCTCTTCTTCAGGGGTGGATGCTCGCAGGTCCTCATCGCCTGAAAATGCGCCTGGCAAATCAATCTCCATGTTATCGTCTGCTTGTTTAGAAGCTGTACTTGAAGCGGTAGCAGTTGAAGCCCCTCCCATGATTTGGTCTAAAAAGGCTTGATAATCCGCCGCAGAGCTTGATGCACTACCTGATGGATTGTCAGAGCTTGCGCCCCCTTCCATTTGTTTCGCATCTTTTTGCGCTTCTTGATCTGCGCGGATCTTTGGCGCTTCAAACTTACGAGAGTCTTTTGACTCTGCTGCTTGCTCCCGGCTTGGGCTTGGCATCTCTCCCATCTTCATGCCATAATTATAGCACAATTTATGTGATGATTTCTGCGCCGTCTTCCTGAACTAAAACAGTATGCTCAAACTGAGCTGACCAAGAGCCATCTGCCGAACAGTATGTATAACCGTCTTTTTGCAAGACAACTTCCCCGGTTTTTTCTATAACTATAGGCTCTAATGCCAATACTTCTCCCTCCTTAAAGCTGTGCTTAAACTCGGGAGAATAAAAATTTGGTATAAATGGTTCTTCATGGACCTTTTTACCCACTCCATGACCACCCAATATGTCAGGAGAAAAATAACCGGCATCTTTAACCAAAGTCTCAACCACTCTTCCCAACTCTGCCACTTTTACTCCCGGCTTGATTGCGTTTATCTGCGCATCACGCGCGCGCCTTGCAGTCTCCACAAGGCGCTTCACAGCCGGCACAACAACGCCAACTTCTACTGTTCTTGCGCTGTCTGTGCATATATCTTCAAGCCATACACCGCTGTCTATTGTAACTACATCACCTTCTTGCAAGATTCTCGGGTTCTCGTTTGGTATCCCGTGCACCACTTCCTCATTGACCGAAGTGCACAATGCCGCAGGATACTCACGACTGTGTCCTGCAGGTTTATAGCCCAAAAAAGAAGGTCTTACACCATAATGTTTCATAACTTCAATCGCCTTGTCATTTAGCTCGTCTGTGCTAACACCCGGCTTTATCTTTCTTTCCACTTCATCTAAGACAGCGCGCAGAATACGCCCTGACTCACGCAGAGTATCAAGCTCTTCTTTATTTTTTATAATCATAATTATTTAGGTAAAATTATACTTCCAACTTTATCGTCTTCAAAATGCTCAAGGTCACTCATGGCTACAATCTTAATAGTTAAGTCGTTATCCCTACAAATAGATATTGCGGAAGCGTCAGCCACTTTCAGGTTCATCTCCAAGACTTTACTGGCATCTATTTTATCTATTTTTTGAGCATCTTCTGATAGATTAGGGTCAGCGCTGTAAATCCCATCAACACCATCTTTTGCCATCACAAGCAAACCTGCGTTAAGTTCCAACGCTCTTTGAGCAGCCGCAGAGTCTGTGGTAAAAAACGGATTCCCCAAACCTCCCGCAAAAATAACAACTCGTCCTTTTGCCAAATGTCTGCGCGCTCTTTGTGGGAGATAAGGCTCACATATCTGTGGCATGGAGATAGCGCTCACCACACGCACCACCAACCCTTGTGATTCAAAATAATCACGCAAAACCAGAGCATTCTGCACGGTAGCAAGCATTCCTATATAATCTGCCGTAGGCCTGCGTATTGACAAATTACCGGACAAATCCTTGCCACGAAAGAGGTTTCCGCCACCTACCACCAAAGACACTTCATAACCCTTATCTTGAATAATTTTTATTTTCTCTGCTGTTTCTTTCAAAACAGTCTCGGTATATTTATCATCTCCCGATGACAGCGCCCCGCCTGAGAGTTTGATCAATACTTTTTTCTTGTCTTTACCTATCATCTTACAGATTTATCTTATTTACAATCTCATTGTGGACCGTCTCTATGTCCGGCTCACCGTTGATGTGTATGATTTGCTTGCCAAAACTCTCAAATAAATCCAAAAGAGGATAGACTTGCTCTTTGTATAAATCTATCCTTTGTTTGATACCTTCTTCCGTGTCGTCATTTCTTCCTCGAGCAAGTAGTCTTTTTGTGATAGATTCATCTGAAAGCTCTATAAATATAATCTTGTAATTTTCGTGCTCAAAAAAGCTCATGGCCTCATGAAAAGCCTGCACCTGTATGGCGCTGCGCACTACACCATCTGCCAACAAGTGCATTTCCGGACGAAAATGCTCCATCAGATAGTCATACATAAAATATACCGGCACTGTGCCCGGCAAGAAGTTACCTTTGCTTATTATACTGTCTATCTTGCGACCCGCATATTGCCCACCCTTTACAACCGAGCGAAGCTTGGCGCCCATATCAAGGTGCGCAATTTCTTTGTCACTATGTTGTTGTAAATATTCTTTTAGCAGCTCTACCTGAGTCCCCTTACCAGCCCCGGACGGACCAAAAAATAAAAATGCCTCTCCTTTACTGTCTTGTTCATTGTCTAACATACCCGCACATTATACATTTATAGAAGTAATACTCAAGCTTTTGCCTGACTATTTATTGATACCATGACTCATTCATGACTAAAAACTCTTAGATTTCATAATGCTCCACTTGCTCTTTAGTTATTCTTGTTTCTGTCATAGGCATCATGGTAACCACGACACGCAATTTTGTCAAATATACTACGCATCATATCCACCAAGCTCTGCACAGCTATTCCCATTTGCTTTTATCTCTACAC
>CAYPCF010000027.1:0-7231 GCA_964409155.1 uncultured Candidatus Saccharibacteria bacterium
AGTGAGCTTGCGATACGAGGATGCGAGCGTCGGGCTCGCGACTCAATAAAACAAGTGGCTGGCGTATCGAAGAGATTTACAAAGCTTAATTAAAGCTTTTTTAAGTTACGGCTATATAAAATAAAAATAAAATGTTATAATCATAGCTGTATGATAAAAAGACAGACACTCATGAGCGTCGGGTTCACTGTTGTTTTTCTGGCGTTGTTCTTTCCTGTATACAGCGCGGGGGCACAAGGACTTTTCCCATCTCAATTGGTGCCTTGCGATGGCCCTGACTGTAATTTGTCAAGTTTCTCTACGCTTGCCGGCAACATACTCAAATTCCTGATAGCTATCACCATTACCGGAGCGGTTTTGGTGTTTGCTTACGCAGGCTTTAAATACATGACTGCGAGAGGTGACTCGGGAGAAATCAAAAAAGCTCACGGCATCTTTTCTCATGTTGTTATAGGTATCATTATTGTACTTGTCGCGTGGTTGGTAGTCAGCACATTGCTAAGCATGCTCACAGGAAAAAGCCTTGAAGACTACAAAAAAGAAAGTGTAATAAATGAATAACTGAGATTTGCTGTAAATGTTGACTATTTAAATATATAGTGTAATATATCCGCCATGTCACAAGTAAGATTGGTAAAGCTCGCCTGCACAGATTGTAAGCGTATAAATTATTGGACAGAAAGACGCAAAAAAGGCGACCAAATACAAAAATTGGAATTAAAAAAATTCTGCAAGCATTGCAGAAAGCATACAATGCATAAAGAAGTTAAAAAGTAACTGAAAGTTTATGAAAAAAGACATACATCCGGAAAATTACAGGCAGGTTATATTTACCGACACCGCAAGCGGTGAGAGGTTTTTGTTGTGGTCCACTGTAGATACTGACTTAAAAGACAAATGGGAAGATGGCAAGGAATACCCCATGGTAAATATAGAGATTTCAAGCGCTTCTCATCCATTCTATACAGGTGTAAAGACAACCATAGACACGGCAGGACGCGTGGAGAAATTCAAAGCGCGCATGGAGGCGGCAAAGAAAAAATCCGCTTAACTCACCAACTAAGACCGTTGCCACGCAACGGTGTTTTACGCTTATGTTCTCGGATGAAGAAAAAAATAAACTGTTAAAAGAGGCCGAGAATAAAAATTCGTTGTCGTATTTAGTTTCTCAAATACGAGACTTGCAAGCAAGAGCAACAGATACAAAAGAACTGTTGGCTGATGAGTCCATGAAAGACCTCGCTGAGGTGGAGATGGAAGAGATACACAAGAGAGAAGAAGAATTACTTGTGGAAATTAAAAAAGTCTTAGACAAAGAAAAAGAGGAGCAACAGTTCCCAAACGAGCTGACTTTAGAGGTCAGAGCCGGCGCAGGTGGAGATGAGGCCGGGCTTTTTGCATATGAGTTGGCGGACATGTATATAAAATACGCGGACAAACGCAGCTGGACGGTAGCTGTCATTGATGAATCACGCAACGATTTAGGTGGGTACAAAGAAGCTGCGTTTACTTTCAAAGGTGAAGGGGTCTATAAAATGCTCATGTTTGAGACGGGGGTGCACAGAGTCCAAAGAATTCCCGCTACGGAAAAGCAAGGCAGGGTGCACACTTCAACAGCCTCAGTTGCGGTGCTCCCAATATATAAGCAGACAAACATAGAGATAAAAGACGCAGATTTGGAAATAGATTTTTACAGAGCGGGAGGAAAAGGAGGCCAAAATGTCAACAAAGTGGAGACCGCAGTGCGTATCACTCACAAACCGACAGGAGTGGTTGTCAAATGCTCAGCTGAGCGCTCCCAACAAAGAAACAGAGAAAAAGCGATGCAAATGCTTGCGTCGCGTCTTCAACAAGCAGAAGACGAGCGTCTGGCTAAAGAAGCGGCGTCAGAAAGAAGCGCGCAGGTAGGCACTATGGACAGGTCGGAAAAAATACGAACTTACAACTTTCCGCAAGATCGCATTACAGACCACCGCATCAAAAAATCGTGGTCAAATATAGAAAAAGTAATGCAAGGTAATTTAGATGAGATAATAGAGAGCCTACAAGAAGAACTTGGAAACAAGGAATAATGATCTGACACAATCACAGTGTTGCATATAAAAACACAAAACAGCTTGACAAACACTTGAGTCTGCGGTAATAATACAACTATTAGAAGTTTAATTTTTTAGTATATAAGTTTTGGTAAAATTTGGAAAAGTTAATGGGCAAAAGTATTGTGGCTCAAAACACCTATTGTAATAACTTGCCAATATAATTTTTTTCTGTTAATATAGCGCCCATATGTCAAACAGTATAGTAAAGGAACTTCAAGAAAAAGGAGCGCAGTATGCTTACTCAAAGGCCAGGCGCCATCCTTCAGCTGAACCTTTTGTATTGGGTAGAAAAGATACAAAAGAGATTTTTGATTTAACAAAAACAGTAGAACAGATGGATAAAGCAAAAGACTTGCTGAAAGAAACTCGCGAACTTAAAAAGACAGTAATGTTTGTCGGAACTAAAAACGAGGCTCGCGGAGCTGTCAAAAAAGTGGCTGAGAGTTTAGAGGCTCCATATGTTACAGTGCGATTCATAGGAGGCACTTTGACGAATTTTCCTGAGATTAAAAAGCGTCTTGCGCGCCTTTTGGATCTTGAGTCAAAATTTGCCGCCGGGGCTCTTGAAGGATACACAAAAAAAGAGAAACTTCAGCTTGAAAGAGAGATGAACAAGTTGCAGGAGAAGTTTGGAGGAATCAAACACATGTCCAACTTGCCGGCTGTTCTTGTTGTTGTGGATCCCGAACATGAAAAAATAGCAACAGAAGAGGCTCGCGCCAAAGGGATAAAAGTTATAGCAATTGCCAACAATGACTGTGATTTGTCCAAAGTGGACTTGGCAATACCTGCAAATGACGCATCCAGAGAGACTATAGAATCTATTTTGGACTATATTACAAAAGATTAAATTAGATAAAGACCTATGACAATAAGTTTAGATGATGTAAAAAAGCTAAGAGAGGAGACGGGTGTCTCCATAATGCAATGCAAGAAAGCATTGGAAGAGGCAGAGGGAGACTTTGAGAAAGCGCGTGTTATCTTGCGTAAGGTTAGCGCCCAAATAGCAGAGAAGAAAGCTGACCGTGAGCTGGGAGCCGGAGCGGTGCAAGCTTATGTGCATGCCGGCAATACGGTAGCCGGAGTCGTCGTGCTTTCTTGTGAGACTGATTTTGTGGCGAAAAATGAAGAATTCGTGGCTTTGGCAAAAGACATAGCAATGCATGTCGCGGCAATGGCTCCGCAATTTTTGTCACGAGAAGAAGTGAAAGACGAAGATATTGCGGCTGCAAAAGAAGTCTTTAAAGAAGAAGTGGCGGACAAACCGGCTGATATGCAAGAGAAGATTTTGGAAGGTAAAATTGACTCTTATCTAAAAGACAAAGTTCTTCTGGAACAAGCCTTCATAAAAGACCCGTCCAAGAAGATTAAAGATTTGATAAGCGAGGCTACTCAGAAGTTCGGTGAACGCGTGGAAGTGACAAAAGCCGAAAGATTTTCTGTGTAATCTATGATTATAGGCAGTATATTTACTTTTTCTCTTGTAGCGCTTCTTGGCGTGTATGGTTTTTTGCTATGGGAGCACAGAACAGGAAAAGAGCACTGGACAGAACATAGAGACAAATTTAATGCATCTGCGATAAAATTCTTTAAAAAGCTGATCGTCTTGCGCACGAGTTTTGAGTCTTTGGGTATATATCGTTTTGTAAAAAAGATATTTCGTGTTTCATTTTCTTATTTGTTACGCATGCTTGCTTTTGTGGCTGCCAAGATTGAGCGCTACTCACGCAGAACAGCCATCAAGATGGAACAAGGTGAAGCCTCAGAATATTTGCAAGAAGTTCAAAAACACAAGAGCAAAGATAAAGGTTCTATAGAAAATTAAACATGAAAAAAGCAAAGGTCTTTTTGATGTTGTCCGGTGGTGTTGACAGCTCTGTAGCTGCGATGCTATTGCTCAGGCAAGGATATGATGTGGTAGGTGTGTATTTTAAAAGATATAAACCTGACGGTGATGACTCTGTGTGTAAGTCCGATGGGAAAAGCGCCAAGCAGATTTGCGAACAATTAAAGATACCTTTCAAAGTGTATGATCTGCAAAAGGAATACAAAGAAAAAGTATTTGATTATCTCATAGACAGTTACCGCAAGGGTATTACACCAAACCCGGACATTGTCTGTAACAGAGAAATTAAGTTTGGTGAATTCGCAAGGCGCGCCTTTAACGATGGTGCGGATTATATAGCAAGCGGGCATTATGCTAATCTTTGCGCTTATGTGAAATTTTTGGGTTTTTATTTGCCGTTGCCCGTGTCTTTAGCAAGACATCTACCAAACAGTCGGTTTTCATTAAAAGAAGCGCGGGACAAAAATAAAGATCAAAGTTATTTTTTGTCGCAGGTGCCCGATGCCGTGTTAAAGCGCACTCTTTTTCCACTTGCCAAATTAAAAAAACATGAAGTAAGACAGATAGCAGAACATGAAGGTCTCCACACAGCAAGCAGAAAAGAATCGCAAGGCATTTGTTTTATAGGAAAAGAAATCAACATCAAAGAGTTCCTAAAACGCTACATACAAACCAAAGCAGGTGACTTGTTGGATACAGAAGGCAAGAAAATAGGAGAACATGACGGAGTGCAGTTTTATACTATAGGTGAGCGCCGTGGTTTCAGGCTCTTACCGGAGTTTCAAAGCGAGCATACTCCGGCCTTGTTTGTCGTATCAAAAGACATAAAACACAATACTATCACAGTTGCTACGAAAGAAACTTTTCTAAAAATAAATGAACGGAACACACGGTTAGTATTGCGAAACCTGAACTTTTTTCAGCCAGCTGAACCAGTAAAGACTTACAGTTTACGCATACGGCATAGAGGCCAAAAAACTCGTTGTGCGATCCTTGTTTTCAATAAAGAAAAGGCTGTGATAGAGCTGCAAGACTCTAAGCCCTATGCGCCCGCTGTCGGGCAATTTGCCACTTTGTATGACGATAGCTCGTGTGTTGTGGCCTCAGGGGAGATTGTGAAGATAGTTTCTCAAAAAGAATAAAAATAATATGATACAATATTGCACATGCAAATACTTGTTAAGAAATTGGACGGGCAACTTGAAGCTTTTGATATCAATAAACTTATAACTTCCTTAGAAAATGCAGGCGCCAGTGAAGAAGCGGCAAATACCATCTCAGAACACATAGAAAAAGAACTCTATAACGGTATCACTACCCAAGAAATATACGCGCATGCTTTTGAGATTTTGAAACATTTTGAAAAAAAGCCGGTTGCGGCAAAGTACTCTTTGAAAAGAGCGTTGTTTGATCTTGGGCCGAGCGGCTTTCCGTTTGAGCAATTCATAGGCGCAGTCTTTAGGGAGTTGGGTTATAAAAATGTAAAGTCAGATGTATATATGCAGGGGGTCTGCGCGCCGCATGAAATAGATTTTTACGCGGAAAAAGACGGCAAATCAATCGGCGCCGAGTTGAAATTTCACAACGCATTAGGCATAAAAACAGACCTGAAAGTTGCATTGTATGTAAGAGAGCGTTTTAGGGATCTGCAAAATGCAAAACACAAGATAGATGAAGGTTGGCTTGTCACAAACACAGGTTTTACCAAGAATGTAATTAAATTTGCAAAGTGCTCCGGTCTTAAGCTTTTAGGGTGGGATTACCCTCAAGAAAGAAGTTTGTTAAGGATTATAGAAGACTCCAAGGTGCACCCAATAACAGCATTGACCACGATGAAGTCCATGCATAAAAAAGCCTTGATAGAAAGAGACATCGTAACTTGCAAACAGGCGCTCAAGATTATAAATACCACAGGAAAGCTCGGAGTGGATATGCAAAATTTACAAGAAGTGAAAGAAGAACTTGAATTGTTGTGTGGCTGATAAACATGCCAGCACAAAACGATTTTTCTCTTGTAGCAAGAGCGCGTGTTAAGGTATTATATGCTTATTATCAGGTTTTTATAATTTTATGAGTGTATGAATATATTTAAAAAATATTTAACAGAGTTAATTGCTTTTGTCTTGGGCTTTGCCCTCGCTTTTCTTGTTTTGAGTTTTTATAAGCAGGACAAGAAACAACAGGAAGTCAAGCAACAAGAAGCGGTTTTACAAGAAGATGTTAAAGAGGGGGAGAAAGAAGATAAGGCAAAAGTAAAAATATCTGAAAATAAAAAGATTCTCGCTCAAATGGTCAGCACCAGCACAGATATGAACAGTTTTGACTATCTTAAAGTTTCTGATCAAAAGGCCGGAGAGCAAGTTAATGTGGCATATGTTAAGGCCGATTTCCCTTTCTGGGTAGTGGTGCATATGGAAAAAGACGGCAAAATATGGAACGCTCTCGGTGCGCGTATGAAAAAGCCGGGAGAGTATTCCGGAGTCGTGGTGCCTTTGTTGGCAAAAACTTACCCTGAACATAGATACTGGGTGGTCATCTACAAAGATAACGGAGATGGAAAATTCAGCTTACAAAATGACTTCCCTGCAACTGATGCAAACGGAAACATAGAGATGTTGAGCTTCAATACTGTAAAATAGTTGCGTTTGCTTTTAAAGGGCGAGCAAAGCGAAGCTTTGCTCGCCCTTTGTTTAGCTCTTGGGATTTTGTATATGTTATAATGCAGCTATGTTAGACTTAGTAAATTTGGAAATTTTTTTGAGGTTATTGGCTGCCGCCTTTTTTGGTATGCTCATAGGCTCAGAGCGAACACTTGCCGGTAAAGTTGCAGGTATGCGCACATATGCACTCGTGTCTTTGGGTTCTGCAGTCTTTATAATCGTGGGCTTACTTGTTACCAACGCATATTTAGGTAAGGTAAATTTTGACCCCGCTCGTGTCTTGGCCGGCATTATCACCGGCATAGGTTTCATAGGCGCCGGACTTATAGTAATGCGTGAGAACTTCCTAAGAGGTCTTACCAGCGCCGCCGGACTCTGGGTATCTTCAGGAGTTGGCGCAGCAGCGGGGTTTGGTTTTTACCAAATAGCATTTTTTGTCAGCATACTTACGGTGCTGATATTTACCGCAGTATGGTTTTTAGAACATAGAATTAAAATTTATATAAGCAATAAATCAGAGAGCTCAAACAAAAGAGTTGTCAAGACTCGCAAGCGTTCAATAAGGCAAGTGAAAAAATGAGTAAATTCTACAACCCCAAACGGAATCCGGCTTGGAATTACGGAGG
>CAYPCF010000028.1:0-6911 GCA_964409155.1 uncultured Candidatus Saccharibacteria bacterium
GGTCAGGCGTCACCCCCTATACATCCTCTTACGAGTTCGCAGGGAGCTGTGTTTTTGGTAAACAGTCGCCAGGCAATCTTTCGCTGCGCCCAAGTCTGTGCAAGCACAAACCCGGGAGGCCTTATCCCGAAGTTACGGCCGCTTTTTTGCCGAGTTCCTTGGGAAGCTTTCACCCGTTCGCCTTGGTCTTCTCGACCCTCCCACCTGTGTTGGTTTTGGTACGGACACTACCATATTAAGCTTAGAAGCTTTTCTTGGAAGGCTCTTCACGCAAGTCGCCTTGCCGTAGCAAGACTGCCTGTCTTAATCCGCGTCTTATGTATCCCGGATTTTCCTAAGATACAACACTCAACTAAAACAACGATAATCCAATAAATCGCTCGCGCTTATTTCCTCCGTCACTCCATCGCATATGGCAGTGGTTACGGAATATTAACCGTATGTCCATCGCCTCCGGCTTTCGCCATCGACTTAGGCCCGACTAACCCGTAGCTGACTTCCATCGCTACGGAAACCTTGGGATTTCGGCGCACAGGATTCTCACCTGTGTTGCGGTTACTCGTGCCAACATTCTCACTTCTGCACGCTCCAGTAAACATCACCATTTACCTTCATCGCAGAGCAGAACGCTCTCCTACCACGCCACAAATTTGCAAGCAAAAATGTGACATCCGTAGCTTCGGTACTATGCTTAACCCCGATCATCTTCGGCGCAGGGTCTCTGAGTGAGTGAGCTGTTACGCTTTCTTTAAAGGGTGGCTGCTTCTAAGCCAACCTCCTCACTGTCTGAGAAACCCCACCACCTCGCTTGTACTTAGCATAGATTTAGGGACCTTAGCTGACGGTCTGGGCTGTTTCCCTTTTGACCGACGGACCTTCGCGCCCGTAGTCTAACTCCCAAGCTATCAATCGCCGGTATTCGGAGTTTGATAGGAAAGGCGAGGTTTCCCCCTATCCTTTCCTTCCAGTGCTCTACCCCCGGCGGGAACACTTGAGGCCAACCCTAAAGCTGTTTCGGAGAGAACCAGCTATTACCAGGTTCGATTAGCTTTTCACTCCTTACCACAGGTCATCCAAACGCGTTGCACGACGTACTGGTTCGGGCCTCCCCCGCCTGTTACAGCGGGTTCACCCTGCCCATGGCAAGCTCACCTGGCTTCGGGTCTAATCTGTAAGACAAAGTCGCGCTATTCACACTCGCTTTCGCTATGGCTTCGCACTAAACGCACTTAGCCGGCCATACAGATTAACTCGTTGGCTCATTCTTCAATAGGCACGCCGTCACCCGATATAAATACCGAGCTCCGACTCATTGTAAGCATATGGTTTCAAAACTATTTCAACCCCCTTTCGGGGTGCTTTTCACCTTTCCCTCACGGTACTGGTTCACTATCGATCTGAATACATATTTAGCCTTACCGGTTAGTTCCGGCAGATTCACTCAGGCTATTCGTGTCCTGAGCTACTCAGGAATCAAGTCAAGGAAGATCTTGCATTTTTGTATACGGGACTTTCACCCTCTGGGGTTTGGCTTCCCAGCCAATTCTACTAACACAAGATTTTGTAACTTCCCTCGCCGTAAAGGCGACAACTTGATCCTACAACCCCGTGCTCATAAAGAACACAGTTTGGGCTTCTCCGCTTTCGCTCGCCGCTACTTACGGAATACCTGTTGGTCTCTTTTCCTCCGGGTACTGAGATGTTTCACTTCCCCGGGTGCGCTCCTTGTGTCAGACACAAGGTGCTCAAGGTTTACTTGAGCAGGTTTCCCCATTCGGAAATCTTCGGATCAAAGTTTGTTTGGCAACTCCCCGAAGCTTATCGCAGCCATACCACGTCCTTCATCGCTATATTCAGTCAAGGTATCCCCCATATGCTCTTACGGAGTTTCCTGTTAGGAATTCCGTTAACCGCTTATTTTGTTCTCTTTCTCATCATAGACAAAGTAAAGTCACGATGAGATTTGTCTCGTTTTGTCATCTGTTTACTCAGACGACAAACCGGTGATGACACACCTTCTCCGACTTACAAGTCGGGGACGAAAAGTATAGCAGAGGCTTGTCTGCTATAATCTGAAGATGTGCCTATAAGTCTTGTTTCAAACAAGACTTGGTTGATTGCTATTTAGTTGTCAAGGTTCGCTCAACCTATAAATGAAAAGTGCCGCAGTCTTGCGGCACTTTCGCGCAATAAAATAAACGCTACTTGTGCCTAAATTTGACCTGCCACATTCCATTCATAAGTGAGCGGTATTATATTCTTTTTACAGGTTTTGTCAAGCTATTTTAATCTGTAATCTGGAATACAGCATGAAAAAAAGAAATTGTAAAATCCACGCTAAAATGTTATCTGTCTTTTAGCGCAGCTTGAGCGCCACTTTGCATAGCTTGGCGAATTTTGACAAGAGCTTTTTGCGCTCTTTTGTTTTGCGGGTTAATAGACAAAACCTTTTTTATCTCTGTGAGGGCTTGTGGGTATTTACCGTGGTCCATATACATGTCTGCAAGTAATTCTCGCAACTGCACTTTTCTCGGCGCGCTTGCAATCAACTGCTTTAGAATTTTGTATGCTATTTTTTCTTGACCTATGCCGTTGTACCATCTTGCCATGATGTCCAAGATCCTGTATCTTTTGTAAGTTCCGGAGTTTCTGAATTTATCAGACCAAGAACGCATCAGCTTTATGTAAGCCGCTTTGACAGCTCCATCCACTTCCTTCGCATTTACAATGGAAGAAGATATCCTGTCAGAAGACGCAACGGAAATCAGCTCTTTATTTGAAAATATCTTGTCGGCAGATGCCTCTTGCAAGTTGGCCAAGATCTCATCAGCTAATTTGTTTGCCGCTTTGTGGGCATGGAGTCTGTCCGCATAATTCAAAGTTGCCGTCAGCAATGATGCCTCCACTAAAGCACGCGCGGCTTTGTAATGCTGCAAAATTTGCTGGCCTCCTGTAAATATTATCGTTAACGCAAACACCACCGCCACAGCCTGAAAGTGGACAGGTCTTGGTAGCTCTTCTTGCAAGGCATTGTTTGATTTGTTTTGATGATGGACAAATACCAGGTAAGCAAGAAAAGCGTAAAACGGCAGGGTGCTACTCAAGTTGTCAAACACACTCAAACTAAAGACCAGATATGAAACAGCTATAAAAAGTAGGGCTGCTTTTTTGGAGGCAAACTCTTCCGCAATGAATATATATCTGAAAATAAAGAACCAAATGGCAAGGTATATCAAAAATACAAACACCCCTCCTTGGACAAGAGTGTCCAATGGCTGACTGTGGGCACGATCAAACCAAGTTTCCTGATTCCATAATTGTGGATTATAGTATTTGCTGAATGCGTAATTAAACCCCTCATGTCCCCAGCCCGAAAGCGGACGCTCAGATACAATTCCTGGCACCATACTCCAAACAAGCAAACGAGAATGAAGGGTTCCGCTTGTTAGGGATATGTTATGAATGCGGGATAATGTAGCGCTACCTTTCATGACTTCTGCGGGTACAAAGATAATTCCGACAATAATCACCAAACCCAAGAAAAACGGCGCAAGGTAAAGTAAGAACTTTTTACCCTTTGCTCCCGTAAAAAAACCATATGCAAGAGCCGCAACTATCGCTCCCGCAAAAAGCGCCAGTATGGCTCCTCGCGTGCCGGTAAGCCACAAAATCATCATATAAAAAGGCAGTGTGGCAAGATAGATGCCCTGCTCTGCCGTTTGCTTGCTTAAAGTGGAAGAAAGCAGTGCAAAGCCTATGGCAAAAATCATAAATACAGCCAAATATATCGGGTTGCCAAATATGGTATCAAGGCGACTTGGGTGATGTGTCATATAATCCAGCATAGCTTTTATGACAACATACATTGACACAAGGTTGAATATTCTAAAGAACCACAGCCAATTCGACTGTCTTTGAAAAAGAATAACGGCCGAGAAAAATAGCGCGCTCAAATAAAACAAGTTGACAAATCCCCCCATGCGTTCAGCATATCCCCAAAACGCTAGACTGAGATCCGGCGCAAGCAGGTCTGATATTAAAAACGCTATCAAAAAAGCCAGCATAGTTAAACTGAGCTTGTTTTTAAACTTATATAAGCGTTTTGGGTTAAGCAAGACAAGAGATACGGAAAACGCAAAAGCCGGCAAAACAAGCGCACGGAACACAAGATGCTTACTGCTTACATATGGATAAAGCCACAGGTCAAAAACCCAAAGCAAAGACAAAGGTAACGCATATAACAAGAGTTTTCCAAACAAAAGTAAAAAACGCTCTGTTTTCATGTCACAGTATGATAACATAAAGCCATGCCCAACGCACGAAAATTCGCAAAAATGTTGCAGATTTCTGCCTGTAAAGCACGTCAGCTCATCAAGCACCCAATGACTAAAAGTTGGGCGTGGATGTTCACAGGCCAAGCTACGACACAATTGATATCTACCGTCACTGCGTTGTTGATTATATCCGCTTTACCAAAGCAAGAATATGGTATATACAGATTTGTTTTGAGTGTCTTGCCGTTTATTGCCTTGCTTACTCACCCAGGAGTAAACACTCGCGTCCTTGCAGATACAGCATCCGGCAACAACACTCTGAAAGAAGCGACAGCAAAAAGACTCAAAACTTCCGTGCTTGCCACCGCTGCCGCAATGTTTATATCTTTGTATTACTTTTTAGACGGCAATATGGAACTCTCGGCGGCCTTTGCCATCTCCGGCATACTTTTTCCTTTATCAGAAAGCATCAGCACTACGACGCATCTTTTGTATGGTCGTTTTAAATTTATAGCCGCAGTCTTTTTAGAGATGAGCGTCCAACTATCACGCCTTATCATTATAGCGACTGCTTTATATTTCATATCAAAACAAAGCGTTGTTGTCCTTACCGCATCTTTGCTTTCTGTGCTACTGCTGCGAGTAATCTGGTATAACATGCTCCAAAAACAACAAAAAACAGTCTCTCATCTTAATAGGCCCGAGCAGATATCCGATAGCTTTAGGGAATTTGACAAAGGCATAACTACCAATCATATATTGAGCACAATTAACGCAAACATTGATAAATTGTTTATATGGTTTTTTATGGGCGCCTTGCCATTGGCTAAATATTCAGCTGCCTTTTTAATAGCCACTTTCGCTTCCCGTTTTTTGTCTTTGATACCGCAGGTATTCCTGCCTTATAATATACGTAATGGAAATAAAGGAGAAGAGCACCTGAAAATAGCACTGTTGATTTTTTTGGTGGTTTTCTTGCTTGTTCTTCTGGCGCTTCCGTTGCTGGGGCTGATATATAAATACATACTCCAAAAATACTTCAGCCCAGAGACCGTTTTGTCAGCGCAAATACTCCTGCTGAGTCAGGTGTTTTTTCTTTTTTCAAATCTAATATGGAACAAACTCCTTGCACAAAAAAATAAACTGGCCATATATTTGCTGCCGTTTATTCAAAGTGCAACCTTAATCTTGGGCCTGTGTATACTGTGGCTGTTCCACATACAATCCGTCACAAGAGTCGCTTTAGTGATATTATCTAGCTCGTTAGTCAGTGCTACGACATCTCTTTTAATATTAAAAAGTCAATCGGAAGCAAGGATTCTCTGAGAAATATTGTGCAGTAATTCAGCATCAGGATTTTTCCAATCACCTTTAATGAAAATATCGTTCTTGAAATGATCTATATACCGACTTACATCTTGCATAGTATTAGTATCTTGCATCACCCTTTCAAAGGCATCTTGAATACACTCCGAATCAGCACATTCAGACCGAAAGACCCCAGGCAACATACCGTAGCAAGCATCACCAAGTAGAACAAGCTTTTTACCATAAGACAATGCTTGCAACCCTACACTTGAATTAACCACGACGATGAAGCTCGCCTTTTCTATAAGTTCCCTCAAGTCGCAGTTGGCGCAGCAAAACACATTTTCCATCTTGCAGAATTTTTTGTAACTCATCAAAGCATGCTCTTGTGGGTGTTCTTTTAATATTAATTTTAAATTAAGTTTTCTTGCTACTGAAATTACTTTATCTACAGCTTCCGACATATCTGTAAATGGGCTATTTATAGTTATTTGCGTATCATCGTTTACTTGTAATGGGAAAAGAATATATTTTCCATGGGAGGATATATCAATATCAGTGTCACTTACTTTCTTGCGAAACCGTAGATATAATTTTCTCAGTTGTTTATACAAAGCATGCAGTCCTTGACCTAGATGTAGAGCATGAGTAAGCATATACGCAAAAGTTGTAACAAGTCTTGAAATTTTAATGGGAGAAAAATATATCGTTGGAATATTTTCATGAGGATAATTAAAATTCAATAAATTCTCAGATGACAATTTTGCCACATCAGATTGCGCGTTGACACCATGTCTGCCCAGCTGCAAAGTTTTTGGGAAATATCCGTTCTCAAAATAAAACAGTTTCGTTTTCTTCTGATTAAGTTTGTTGGTGATATCTGCATCATGATAGCCGTTCCACAATAACATTATCTCCATCTCAGCTATCTTGGCTCCATCTCCGATCCGCCCTGCATTGTAGTGTTGCCAAACCCATCTGACATGCGCCGGAGCATCAAACAAATACACTTCATGCCCGAGCTCTCTTAAGTAGCAAGCGAGGTTTATGAAAAATTCATTAAAAATTGCAAAGTTATATTTTATCCCTATTTTTCTTTTCATACACAGAAACTTCTCAAAGCTTGAAAACTGAGCCTTAGATATTTTGTGGTGCTTTTATGATAAGCTCTTTTAAAGAATGCAAAATAAATAATAAACAAAACAGAAAGAACCGGCCCAAACATGCGCCTTAGTACGCATGCCTTGGCTTTTATTTGAATATCAGAAAACTCATCGCCTGATGATTGGTGAGAATGCCTAACTATAACAGCCGGGTTTGCCAAAAGCT
>CAYPCF010000029.1:0-6804 GCA_964409155.1 uncultured Candidatus Saccharibacteria bacterium
CGGAGTGCACAGCTTTATGAATGTTGATATACCACTTATATCTGACTCCGGAGGTTATCAGGTTTTCTCACTTGTTCACAAAAACAAGGATTTGGGAGAGGTAACAGATGAGGGTGTAAGGTTTAAAAATGTCTACAATGGAGATTGGGAGTTTTTAACACCTGAAAAATCCATAGAAATTCAGATGAAACTTGGCACTGATGTGATGGTCCTGCTTGATGATGTGCGACCAAACGACAGAGACAAAAAAGAGATAGAGCATGCGGTAGAAAGAACTCTTACATGGGCAAAAAGAGCTAAAAAAGAGTATTTAAGGCAACTGCAAGGCCGCGCCCTGCAAGGCAGGGCGCGGCCAAAACTAGTAGCCGTAATACAAGGCGGACCATATAAAGATTTGAGAAAAGCTTGCGCCGAGGGACTTCTTGCGCTTGAAGATGAAAGCTTTCGCTTTGATGGTTTTGGATTTGGCGGATCTCACTTAAAAGAAAATGGCGAGTTGGACAAAGAAATGGTAGGGTATGTATCAGAGCTTATACCCTCTGACAGATTTGCCTTTGCGCTTGGTGTGGGCAGGATAGAAGATATAGAATTTATGAAAAGCGTCGGCTGGCAACTCTTTGACTGCACGATTCCGACTCGCGAGGCGCGCCACGGAAAAGTTTTTGTAAAGCAGGGTAACAAAATAAAAAGCTTTAATCTAAAAAACGCGCGTTTTAAAGATGATTTTTCAAAGATAGACGATGCTTGCAATTGCTCTTGTCAGAATTATACAAAAAGCTATCTTCATCATCTTTTAAATGTTAAAGACCCGTCGGCATTTATCATTTTGCAAAGACATAACTTAAAAGTGTATAGTAAATTTGTAAGGCAAAAGAGCAGATAAGACATTGATAAATAGCAATTTTCGTGTTATGTTGCTTTGTAATGAATATAGAGAAAATAATTTCACCAAACGCAAAAGGTGATGTCATTGATTGGTTCCGCCAAGAAGGGCTTTTATCTGATAATGTGGTAAAAAAATTTAGACCAAATCTTGGGGATGAAAAATTGCATGAAGCATTATCTGAGATAGATACTCAGTATCCGGTGGCTATACTGGACGAGCCGCTTGATCCGCAACTGGTTGCAACCACAACCCTATTGAATTTACTAGGTCAACCTGTCTTTGGAATCAGAACAGATGTAAGAGGTCCATATGGTGGCTCAATGCACTTTTTCCCAAGACTTCAATTAGATTTTTTTACTCAAATACAGTTTGACAATAGCGTTATGTCAGATATTGATGGGTTACAAGACATATTAAGCAAGGGCTCGCATAAAAAGTGCGCAGAACAAAAAAGATTTTTAACAGCGAATGATTTGAATGCAAATGGGCAAGATAAGATAGAAATGAAAGACAAAGTGTATATAGCAGGTTCGTTGTTTGAGATAGCTAGTTTATTTCGTAACTTGCAACTAAGTGATATTGTGCAACCGCAGTTAGATACAATTGTTCCACAAAGAGATGGTTTTGAATTCTCAAAAATTGCGGAAACACTAAGAGGTGAGGGCATAAAGGAGGAACAAATCAGCAGTTATATAGAAATGATAATTTATTATTTGGATATTGGTAAATTTATATTAAATGATTCAGCTGTGGTAATTGTTGATTTAAGTGGAGAGCATATAGATGAGGGCGCTGTGGTGGAGATGATTATAGCCAAAGCGGCCGGCAAACGTGTTATAGGTATTGGGCAATGCAATGATGCTATACCCGGTATTATATCTTCACATTGTGATACGCTACTGTCTTTTGACAGCTTATCTAACAGGCGCAGAGAGCTTAAATGTGCAGTATTACGTGAGCATGCTAAGTATAAAAAAACTGACTCTCTTAATCGTATTAAGCAGAATCAATACTTGAGACATATGTTTAACACATCGTTTACATTATTTTCTGGTCTAGATCCTGTAAACAGACATGTTAAAGATATTGTAAACCGTATTGGTAATTTTCATATAGGCAACAGTATGTTATAATACCTGCTTTATGCATCACGCTTTTCAACAGTTAAAACAAAAACGGATAAAGTCCCACAAATTAGAATTTATTGAATTTGAGCATAAAAAAACGAGCGCGCAAATTATTTGGCTCAAAAATAAAGATAAGGATGCTACTTTTGCTATAGAATTTTTTACCCCACCTCAGGATGATACCGGAGTTGAGCATATACTGGAGCACTCGATTCTCATGGGATCTGAGAAATATCATGCGCAGAATCAAGACTTATTCGCGACTTTGATAAGCAGAAAAAGCATGACTTTTATCAATGCCCTGACTTATCCTGAAAGAACACAATATCCGATTTCCACCATCAATAAGAAAGATTATTTTGACGTAATGAGAGTTTATCTTGATAGTGTATTTGCACCACTACTTTTGCGTGATATAAATATATTCCGGCAAGAAGGGTGGCGTATAGAAGAGAATCAAGGCAAGCTTGCATACAATGGCACGGTTTTAAATGAGATGCGGTCTTCATTGTCAAATCCTCACGGGCGGATACTTAGAGCTTTACTGCGCCACAGTTTTGCTGACAGCTCTTACAAATATGAATCAGGAGGTGACCCGAACAACATAGTTGATCTAAGCTATGAGAACGCAGTCAAATATTACAAAAAACACTACCACCCAAGCAACTCCAAAACTTTTTTGTATGGAGATTTAGACATAAATAAAGCATTGGCCTTGTTAGATGAGTATTTTTCACGTTACAGTAAGGGAAGTAAGCCCAGATTCAAAATTAAAAAACACAAAACAAAACATAAAGTCAATATATCATTACACGGCAACCCCCAAAAAGACTCATATCTCGCCATGTCTTTTTATGGAGAGAAAGCGAGCAAGTTAAAAGAAAATCTGATTTTATCTATCATTTGGATTTCGTTATTGACAAAAGAGTCTGACGTGTTGAAAGCTGCTTTGCGCGCAACGGAGAAAGTTTCAAATATTCAATATGAATTTGAAGATTATATTGCCATAAACACAGCCAACCTGGTTCTTGCGAATGTAGACGCAAAGGATTTGGATTTCTTGGAGAAGACAGTCTTGCAGACTTTAACAAAAGTCTCTAAAACCGGCTTAGATAGAAAGAGAATTAAAACAATCTTGGATCGCTTGGAGTTGGATTTGGCTAAAATCCCTTATGCGCCAAAACGCGGTATAAATTATCTGGAGGCCATTTCAAAGATGTGGAGATTTTCAGATAATGACACATATTTTAAGATAGAGAATATAGTAAATGAAATCAGCGCCGAATTTTCAAAAAATCCAGCTTTATTTGACAAATACTTTGAGAAATATTTTATACAAGCAGAGAACTATACGGTCATAAAAGCAAAAGCAAGTTCCAGAGTTAAATATTTTAATGAGTTATACAAAAAAGAGCGCACTTTGAACAAGTTAAGCGCAAAGCAGAAAGCTAAAATCAAAAAAGAAATAGACGATTTTAATTCTTGGCAAGAAGCAAGGCAACATGCAACAGATACAAGGTTGCCAATTGACCCGTCGCGGCCAAAAGACTTCCCGAAAAGTTTGAAAAGGTATAAACTGAGAAAATATAAAACATCAGGCACACCGGTTTATTACCGCAAAATATCCAATACCAAAATTAATCAGATGCACCTATACTTTGACTTATCTTACTTATCTTTGAAGGACCTTCAAAGAGCGGCTGTTCTTTTGCCGGCTTTTAAAAAGTTGCGCGCGAAAAATCTGACGCGCAGAGAATTGGACAACCTGGAATCTTCCTACTTAGGCTCCATTAATTTTACTGTAGCTGTTACTCAGGCGCGCAATAGTGAGGCAAAACGAGCGGCTGTTTTAGACTTGGATTATTTGAGCAGACATAGTAAATATATTCCGCAAATTTTAAATGGTTATCTTAAAGACTTGGAGATTGACCCTGCCGAGTTGAAAGGGCAATTGAAAGAAATTTTAAATGATATAAGTGTTCAAATAAGAGGAATTATGGCATACAAATTTGCCAAGCTCCACGCATCACAGAGCTTTTCAGAGTTTGATTTTGTATCAGAGGAGCTCTCGGGTATAAGTTTTGTAGAATTTATCAAAGATGAGCTCAAACTATCTGATGATGAATTACGGCGTCATTACAGCAGGCTTTACAAGCACTTGTTTTACGCTGATAAATTGTCTGTTGCTGTTGCGGCAAATAACAAAGATAATACACAATCCATCATCAAAGCTTTAAATCTGAGACAATGTGAAGCGCCGGCAAAACGCTTTCGCCCTAAAAACAAAGTGCTAAATACGGCGCTTAAAGTGTCCGGCTTAGACGGTAACTTTAACGCAGAAGTTTTCTCTGCCGGGAAATTCTACCCAGGAGCATACATTTTGGCACCTATATTGCGCCTAAAAGATTTGTGGAAGAAGATTAGAGAAGAAGGTGGTGCATACGGCGCGTTTTTTGCAAGTCGTATACCTGACGGCCTATCTGTGTTTGTTAGTTATAATGATCCGCATGTGACACGCAGTTTCAATGTATATGCAAATATTTTCTCTGAGCTGGAATTTGATAAAGATGATTTTGATGGCGCAAAAAGCAATGCGTTGTTGGACAATTTTTTCATGCCAAAATCGGAGCTTCACTCGGCTTATGATAAATTAGTCCAAGATAAAAACGGGTTTACAGATGGGTTCTATGATTCTTTACTTAGGAACTTGCATAAGACGACCCAAGCAGATATACACAAAATAGCCAAGCAAATGCATAAAAAACAAATGGAAGCAAATGTAAAAGTATCCATAGTAAAAGATTTTCCTGAAGATGGCGACAAGATGTTTGACAGAATGCGTAATCTGGACTTCTGATATGTTAGAATGTTCTTATGAAAATTATCGTTGCGAACTGGAAAGCGTATGTGGGAACTTTCCAAGAAGCTTTGAAATTGTTTGAGATGTATAAATCTTTAGCTTCTTACAAAAGGGCTGCGTTTGTACTTGCGCCACCTCAGGTTTTTCTGCGCTCTTTGTCCAAGTCATACAAAGGCAGACGCATCAGTTTTGCGACTCAAGGTCTTGGACATGCGGGCGCATGCACAGGTTGTACAAGTAGCAAACAGGCAAAAGATGCAGGAGCCGACTTGGCGTTGATTGGCCATTCTGAACAACGCGCGCAAGGACTCACTGATGAGCAGATTGCAGATATTTTACCAGAGGCGATAGCAGAGAAAGTTTATCCGATTTTGATAGTGGGCGAATATAGTCGTAGCCAGTCAGCGGAACACTTTCGTTTTGTTAAGGCGCAGATTAAAAAGGCGTTGTCAAAGTATCCCAAGACCAAAGCCGCAAAATTCATGATTGCATATGAGCCGGTATGGGCAGTGGGCGCCAAACGCCCTTTAAAGTCACAGGATATAGAGATGATGATGATTTATATCAGAAAGACACTCGTGCAGATTTTCGGAGAACGAAAGGGCAGAAAGATACCGATACTGTATGGAGGCTCAGTAAACGCCGCCAGCGTTTCTGCAATTTTAGATTTACAAGAAGTTTCAGGGGTTTTATTGGGCAGGGCAAGTGTAAACACCAAAGAATTACAAGATTTATATAACAATATTAAAACATGAGTCTAAAAACAGAAATACATTGGGCAGATGCGCATCTTGATGAGTTGAGTGGCAAGACGGTGATTTTGCGCGTTTCTTTAAATCTTCCGCTAAGTGATGATGGGAGAGTCCTTGATGAGTTTCGGCTTCAAAAAGCTTTACCCGGCATACGACAGTTGTCTAAAATTGCAAAATCTCTTTTCATAATAGCGCACATTGGTAAAAGCGGGAGTGTCAGTTTAGAGCCTGTTTTCAAACTACTTAAAAAGGAAATTAAGGGACTAAAATTTGTTAAAAAGGACGACTATTTTACTCCAAAGAAGCCGGGAATATATTTATTTGAAAATTTGCGCGCTTTTGAGGGGGAGGTTTTAAATGATGTGACATTTGCCAAGTCGTTGGCGGGAATGGCGGACGCCTTCGTGCAAGATGCATTCTCGGTAATGCACAGAGCTCACGCTTCTGTTGTGTTATTGCCAAAGTTTCTGCCAAGTTTTGGCGGGCGGCTGCTAAAAGAGGAGCTGCTACATATGAATGAAGCTCTGGCACCGCAGAAACCATCAGCTTTTGTCTTAGGTGGCGCTAAGTTTGCCACCAAAGAGCCTTTGATAGCCAAGATGTTGGAGCGATATGACCGAGTCTTGCTGACAGGCGCCCTCGCCAATGAGGCCCTAGCTGCCAAGGGAGTAAATGTAGGCAAGTCAAAAATAGAAGACGCGCGAATGCCTGATGGAATTTTAAAAAACCCAAAACTTTTCTTACCAAGTAAATATACTGTTTCCGGCCGTCGTGGTCTGCGCAAGAGTAATGGTTTGGATATAAGAGACGATGAGCTGATAGTTGATGCGTTCTCTCCATTGACTTTTCTGCAGGGCATGAATTTTTTGTTGTGGAACGGTCCGTTTGGATGGTATGAGGAGGGTTATGAGCAAGGAACGGCCTCCTTTATAAATCAGATAGATATATTTAGACCGCGCACAATTGCAGGAGGGGGAGACAGCAATGCCCTTATAGACAAAATGGATGCAGATGAGCTCTTCGCTTTCCGCTCAACAGGTGGCGGAGCCATGCTTAGTTACTTGGTAAATGAAACTTTACCGGGGCTGGAGGCATTAAAAAGATAAACTATGTTCATGGAGGCGGATTTAATTCAAAAAATCTTACCTTACATTATCCCGGCGTTGATAACGGCTTTTG
>CAYPCF010000030.1:0-6655 GCA_964409155.1 uncultured Candidatus Saccharibacteria bacterium
CAAGACTTATAAATATATCCACTATCTCTCTTATGGTCGCCACAAGCGGGTGTAAGTGTTGTTTTTTCATACGATTTGATTATATATTATAAAAAAGTTTTGACAAACTATTTGCGTTTCTTATCTGTCTTAGTCGTAGTTGAGGCTGTGGAACTTGCATTGTCTTCCTCATTAGTCGGTGCCGGCAGAATCTGCGACAAATCTTCAAGACTCATGTAGCCGTGGTATATCTTCCCGTCTATCACAAGCGCAGGCAAGGGCTCGTTAACCTCATATATCTTTTTTAATGATTCTGTAGCGGACAAATCCAAATCATAATCAAAATTATAAACCCTCAAATTATCTCTTTCTTGCAAAAGTTTTGTTATGGTTAAACCTTGCAGTTGACACTTCGTGCACTTGCCGGCATTAGAATAAAAATATAAAATATAATGCAAATCTTGCCCGCACCTCTTGTTTATCTTCTTCATCAAGATAAAATCTTTTATTTCCAAGAGCGAGTAGTATTTTTTGAGGCGTAGCAACTCAGGATCATCCGCCTGCAGATTATTCTCCATAAACTGTAATTTTTGCGCGAGAGCATCCAGCTCGTTTGACAATATGCTCTGAGATATGTCTTTACATGATACTTCCTGCAAAAGAGCAAATTGCGTCTCAAGAGATAAAATGTTGATAGCTATACCTGTCTCTAAATTCCTAACCCTGTTTACTTTTGACTCGGTAATGGAGTTTACAAGATACACTCCCAAGAGCATAACAAGTAAAGTAATAATCAACGCATAAATGTATTTTCTGACTCCCATAGAGCAGTTATTTGTTTACCTTAACCCACTTGACTTCGCTTTTTCTGTAAGTCTTTACCAAGGCGGATATGAGCCAAACAGGAGCCACAAAACCATACAACAATACATAGGACAAAACATCACGCAACCTCAATGTCCTGTCTCCGCTTGCCCTATCTCCAACAAAACTGGCAGCTGCAGCCACAAAAACGGTTACCAGAGCAAGCCACAGCACACTGTTCACATTAACGAAAAATAAATCCGGCAGAGAAAAACTGAATGAAAATCCAAAATTATACCAATACTCAATCTTTTTATATATAAAATGTAGCAAGTGATAAAAAGAATATGCAAAAATATAGACGGAAAACAAGACGCTGATTAAAGAAACCGGCAGGGCAAACCACCCTAAGGCCCTGTTACTCTTTCCGAAAAACATATATTTGTAATCTATAACATTGTTAAGAAAACCGAAAGTCCATCTCAAGCGTTGTTTATACAATTTATAGAAAGTGTCCGGAGATACGGTGTAAACGACGGCGCGTGTCGTATTGCCAACCTTAAACCCGAGCTTTTGAAAGCGCAGACCCATCTCCAAATCTTCTGTGCCGTGCGCATGTTTCCATGGACCTGCTATCTCAAGAGCGTCTCTGCGATAAAAAGAGAACGGACCCGGTATGATAAAAATGATGCCCAAGTTGTCAAACGCCTTGCGTAGCCACACAGAAAGATTGTATTCAGCATTTTGCAAAAAACGCACGATGGCATTCGGGTTGTATATTTTAATTGCCGGAGTCATGGCCTGCAGCTCAGGGCGCGCCCGGAAAGCTCTGACTATTTCTAACAAGGCGTCCTCTTTAACAAAAGAATCGGCGTCAAGGATACCCACTATGTCTGTATCTTTATCTATTTTCTCAAATGCATAGTTCATAGCGCTGGCCTTGCCTCCGTTTTCTTTATGCAAAAGCACCACTCTTTTGTCTGAGTTATATTTTTGCATTACATTCCAAGTTGCATCAGACGACCCGTCATCTACAGCGTAAATTTTAACTCTTGATTTAGGGTAGTTTAGATTCAGCAGAGAATCCAAAGTGCCGGAGATAGTATCTTCTTCATTGTATGCCGGGACGATTATGGCGACTTTCATGTATTTTTTCAATCGCTTTGACACTTTAATATCATCATCAAAAAAGGCAATGAAAAAAAGCACCAGCGTATACAACGCCAAAAAAAGACTTATAAATATCGGAAGATTCAACAAATCCATGCCATGCAAGTATAACAGCTAAAAATCTGTTAGTCAAAACGCTATCCAGCCCACCCACTTTAAGACTCGTCTTGCTAATTGTTTACTAAAATACCATAAAGTACTCACAAGTCCTATACCCTCATGTGGCTGCTCAGTGTTGCGCCGCAAAAGCCACCCATGTTGCTTCTTTGAAAAGATTGTTTAATCATCCACACATATTGTGGGTAATTGAGTTAGAAATTGCCTCCTTTGGTTATGGTTTTTTCAAGGTATGAATTGATGTCATCAGACTGATTCCATATCTTACGATATTTTGGTATCAGTTGGGCATGTTGAGCATACCCTAATTCCTCTTTTTTTATCAAGGCTTTAAATTGTGGGAGGTTTAAGATAATTACATTAAAAATTTCAGCAAGTTCCCAGTGTTTTTCTCCTGCGTCATATCCGTGTATTTGAGTATATGTGTAATAATAAAAATGGAGAATTTCATGGGCAATGTGTCTTAAAACTTCTTCTAGTTCTTTTATTGTTTTGTACCATATTTGAAAGCTCTTCATGTCTTCGCCTACAACACCAACTTTGAATATAGACAAGATTGCTGTTAGCTCTGTGGGAGTATAAAAATCTAAATTACCAAATATGCCTTCTACAGCTTTGAAATAATCTGTGGCTATACTATCCCATAAAATCTGCATTTTTTTCATGCTTTTTGCCATCTCATCGGTATGATAGGCGTAATAATCTTTAACATAAATTTGCACTTTTTTTGCAAGTTCTTTTTCCTCAAGTTCTCTCCAATCTGCAAACACTGGATGCTCTGAGATAATGCGATCTTGCCCAAAATCAAATCCGTCAATGATATCATTTAAAAAATATGTACCGATATCGTTATCAAATTCAATATCTTTTTTAAAAATAAGTTTTGGGTGGGTCATGGTATATATATTACTATATACTGTCGTTATAGACAAAAACAAACAGCTACCGATTTTATTGTTGAATATTTTCATAACTCTTTTTCCTGAAGAGTCTCGTATGTTTGCAGGGGTTTACACTATCACTGCGTTTTTGCGGCATTCAAAAGTTCCGCTGTTTTCTTTAACATGAGCTTGTTCTCATCTATGTCCACTTTAATGACTTGATCTTTCCTTAAAGGAATTGATTTTAACTCTCGGTGCAAGTCATCTGCAAAATACTCATTTTTAAAAGCTAAACCTCCGGATAAAAGTAAAACATCCACCGCGCCCAGCACTCCAAAATATGCAAAAACTAGTTTTTTGATTTGGTATAAAAACAATTCATAAGCTGATGCAAAAGGTTCCTCCCCCGCTTTTGCTTTATCTATGATCTCTTTGGTGTCTTTAGAGCCGGTCATACCATAAAATCCAGACTCAAAATTAAGTATCCGAGAGAGCTCTGATGGTAGAAGGTTCTCTCTTTTTTCTAAAACAGTCAACAAATCAGGATCTACAGACCCACTGCGCGTCAACATCATGACTCCGTCTGTGGGTGTCGCCCCCATGCTTGTGTCAACTGACTTTCCGTTTTTAATTGCACACACAGACACGCCGCCTCCGGCATGTACGGCCACAATATTCTCAGGAACATAGCCAATTTCTTGCTTTAACTCCAACAGCGCAGACTCAAAGGCCAGTCCGTGAAAGCCGTATTTGCGCATATGGTATTTATTTGTATATTCATGTGGCAAAGCGTAAAGATACGCTCTCTTTGGAATATCTTTATGGAAATCTGAATCAAAAATACATATGTTTCTGTCAGGACCGAATTCTTCTAAGGTAAACCCCATGATTTCCAGTGCGGTTTTGTTGTGTATGGGCGCGTAGATGGAAGCTTCTTTGATCTGTAAAAAAGTTCTCTCATCTAAAAAGCGTGTTTGGGTCTTGTCTTTTGCGTGAACCACCCTAAAGGCAAGGTAGTCCGGAGCAAGAGCTCTGATGTATTCTCTCTCATTAAGAAGCATCCCGGCCTTTTTCCTGTCAAAAATACGCGCTTCTTGCAATTTTCCATCGTCAAACAAGCTGTATTTTACAGAAGTGGAGCCACTGTTTACAATCAAAACCTTCATGATTACTCGTCAAATTTTAACTCCGGCATATCCTCAAAATGCTCCATGGCGTATTCTTTGGCCGCATGAAGCCTTTTATCCATTGCAGACTGAACCTCCTCCAACTCATCAAAAGATATAACGCCGAAGCGCTTGAGCAAGACAGCCAAATCTTTCACCGTATCAAAACGAGACATACCGTTACGCATTAACATGTCAAATGGTGTAGTGGTACTACCATGCTCATGAAAGCCATTTATCATCATTCTCCTGTATGAAACAAGACCAAAAACCATTTTTTTTATGGAGTTTGCGTAACCGTGGTAGTTAAAAAGCACGGGCTTGTCCGCAGTCAGCAGAAAATCCATATTGGTTTTTGATTCATCAGTTAAAATATCTAACTTGTTGAAGTTCACAAAGCGCAATCTGATATGTGGTAATACCTGCTTGAATATTTTGACCGCCTCTATGCTCTCTCGCGTTACATAGTCACCTGCTGTCGCCAAAACTATGTGCGGATCATCCTCAGAGAAATCTTCCCATATGCTTGCGCCTGCCACAGTGTGCCGGCGAGCCTCATCCATATCCAAGAACAGACTCCTTTGCCTTTTGCCAGCCACTATGATGTTGAGACGGTTGCGCGACTCCATAACTTTCTCCAGTGTGTGTAGCATTACATTTTGATCAGCCGGGTAATATACATTTATATATTTGAGATTGTCCACAGAATCCAATGCACCCGCAATAAATGCCGGACTCTGATGAGAAAAGCCGTTATGGTCTTGCCTCTCTAAAAGAGACGATAGTATTATATTCATCGCAGGATATGGCTTTCGCCATGATACTTTATCAGCAACTCTTATGAACTTTATATATTGCTCGGCCATAGATGATACAATCTCGGCAAACGCCTCATAACTTACAAAAAATGCGTGTCTGCCTGTTAATGTGTAACCTTGCATCATGCCGAATAACTCATGTTCCGATAGTAGCTCAACTACAGAGCCATCTTTGGACAAATCTTTCTCCCAAGGGTGCTGTGGCCATTGCCAATCTCGCGCTGTCTCAGAGAAGACATCTTGTAAGTGGTTTGAGTAAGTTTCATCCGGGGAAAAGAGTCTGAATTTTCCGGGATTATCTTTAAAAAGTTGCTTCATGTAAGAGCCGGCCTTTTGCATACTATCGCAACCCTTTATATCACATACAGCATCTAACTCTTCTGCATACTCGTATATACCCGGTAATGATATTTTCTTTGCGCCTGAGCGGGCATACTTGTTGCTACCTATCGTTCTTTTTATGTCCGGCAAAAGGGTGTTGATTTCTTCTGAGAGCTGGATTTTGCCCTCTTTTCCGAAGCTTATAAGCTCTTCTATTTTGTAAGATTTTAGCCACTTTACGAGCGCTTCTTGCTCAGTTTTATCTTTATGCAGATTGCTAAATACAACTTGATGAGCGGCGCTGTTGCCCTCTATTTTTATGCCATGCAATTCTTTTGGCGCGCCTAAGCCTTTTTTAGTTCTCAAGATAATCATCGGCAAACGAGGTTTATCAAGATTTCCTGCTCTGGCAAGAGATTTGTCCAGTGTAATTTTCTTTATTGCTTTGTCAAAAGCGCGCAAGATATTTTCATGCAAATCCCCCTCTTCTTGATCTACATAAATAGGATCATAATGCAAAGCGCTAAAGTATTGTATCAACTCATCTTTCTCAAAGCTGGAGAATATGGTCGGTCCTGAAATTTTGTATCCATTTAAATGTAAAACAGGCAAAACTGCGCCATCTTTTGCAGGATTTAAGAATCTGTTTAGTTGCCAAGCACCACTGAGCGGTCCGGTTTCCGCCTCGCCATCTCCAATCAGTGTTGTAACTATCAGATTTGGATTATCAAAAGCGGCGCCATATGCCGTTGAAAGCGAGTACCCCAGTTCGCCACCTTCCAATATCGCACCGGGCGCCTCAGGGTTGATATGTGACGGATAGCCGTAAGGCACTGAGAATTTACCAATGAGCCTACTTAAACCATCTTTACTAAAAGGTAGTTTATCGGGATAAAAATGAGTCAAAGAACCGTCCAGAAATGTCCCGGCTTGGTATCCCGGGAAGCCATGCCCGGGACCCACTATATACATGAAATCATAATCAACAAAAGTCTTTATTGCCACATTAAGGCTCCCATACACCAGATTAATCCCCGGCACGGTCCCCCAGTGCCCCAACAAACGCGGCTTTATATCTCTCTTAGGGTCAAGTGGTTTATCTAAAAAATAGTTGTCTTTAAAATAAATCTGGGCTGCGCCTATATAATCTGCAAGGCGACAATACGCTTTTAAGTTTTTTGTGTATTTTTGCATGTGCAGATATTATAACATAAGCTTCTGTCACATTTACGCAAAAGACTATTTAAGATGTTATGCTCATTTATCATTCAAATTATACAAAAGAAAAACACAGCACAAGCTGTGTTTTTCTCTCCCTGAGCCAGAACGCGGACTCGAACCGCGGACCTACCGCTTACAAGGCGGTTGCTCTACCAACTGAGCTATTCTGGCTTGAAGT
>CAYPCF010000031.1:0-6515 GCA_964409155.1 uncultured Candidatus Saccharibacteria bacterium
GTAAATAAGGTTGAGACCGCAGTCAGGATAGAGCACAAGCCTACAGGTATCACCGTCAAGTCGTCTGCAAGCCGTTCACAACAAGCCAACAGAGAAACCGCGTTGAGTATTTTACGAGCTAAGTTATATCAGCTGCAAGAGCAAGCGCGATCTAAAGACGAGAAGGAACTAAAAATATCGGATAAGGTAAAAAACGAATGGGGTAGCCAGATTCGCTCTTATGTCCTGCATCCGTATAAAAAAATCAAAGACTCAGTTTATGGCACGGAGACTTCAAATGTGGAAGCTGTTTTAGATGGTGAACTGGAGCTGCTTTGGCAGACAGAAGAGTAAAACTCATTGACAAAAATCTTATGAGGTTATCTACTGTCTTATAATATGGAAAGAGAATTTTTATAGTGTATAATGTCAGTTATGATTCGTTTTGAAGATGTGGTTAAATATTATGGTAAGACAACAGATGCGGCGCTTCAAAACATCAACCTCTTCATTGACGCCAACGAATTTGTTTCAATAGTTGGACATTCCGGAGCCGGCAAATCCACTTTGCTCAAGTTAATCTTGGCAGAAGAAGTCCCTGATGAGGGTGATGTGTATTTTGAGTCCAAAAATATCCACTCTTTAAGAAAAAAGGAATTGAATATACTACGCAGGCGTATAGGGACTATATTTCAAGACTTTAGATTGCTTTCTGCAAAAACCGTATATGAGAATATAGCTTTTGCTCTTGAGGTGGCGGGTGTGGACAATGATACAATAGCCTCAGATGTGCCTTATGTGCTTGAGCTGGTAGATCTTAAAGACAAAGCGGACGCTTTTCCTCATGAGCTTTCAGGTGGACAACAACAGCGCGTGGCTATTGCAAGGGCGATAGTTAATCAGCCCGATGTCTTGATAGCTGATGAGCCGACAGGCAATCTTGACCCGGTAAATACTTACGAGATAGTCCAAATCCTCAAGAAAATTCACGAGCTTGGCACGACTGTAGTGTTGACCACCCACAACAAGGGTGTGGTAGAGCATATAGGCGGGCGAGTTGTAACAATGGATTCCGGGCGCATCGTCCGTGATGATAAAGATGGTAAATTTATTTTGTAATAATTAGTTTATGTTAACAGCGATAGGAAGAATATTTAAATATGGAACTTTAGGTTTTGTCAGGAATGGATTTGTATCCATGGCAACCGTCTTGGTGATGACGATAGCTCTGTTTATGATAGCGAGCTCCATGTATGCCGACGCTGCGTTGAAATCAGTGCTTTCCACATTAAAGAGTCAGGTAGATATCAATATTTATTTTGCTCCGGATGTGGATGAAAAGTCTATTCTGCAATTAAAAGATGAGTTGTCTAAATTATCAGAGGTGAAAGATCTGAGATATATTTCAAAAGACAAAGTATTGGAAGAATTCAAAAAAAGACATGGTGATGACGAAGAAACCATGCACGCATTACAAGAGTTGGGAGACAATCCGTTTGGAGCTACGCTGGCGGTAAGGGCGAAAGATCCAAGTCAGTACGAAGCCATCGCCAAGTATATAACCGAAAAGATGAACTCTATCAACAAAGACCAAAAAATCATAGACAAAGTCAATTTTACAGATAGTAAAAAAGCGATAGACACACTTAACAACATTATATATTCTTCAAAAAAGATGGCGCTCGGGCTGATAGCGTTTTTGGTAATAGTTGCTGTGCTAATAGTATTTAATACTATACGGCTTGCCATATATACCAACAAAGAAGAGATATCCGTAATGAAACTTGTTGGCGCATCAGACTGGTATGCGCAAGGGCCGTTTATAGTAGAAGGAGCTCTGGATGGACTTTTCTCAGCCATTCTTACCATGTTGATTTTGTATCCGACTTCTTTGTATTTGTCTGCTGCATCTAAGGCATTTTTAGGATCCTTTGACACTATGGAATATTTCACCTCACATTTTTGGAACTTGTCTGCGGTTGTCTTCGGTGTAGGTATCATGCTTGGAGTCGTATCAAGTTATTTGGCACTTAAAAAATATCTTGATGTATAATAAAATTATAAATTAAACATAAATGTGCGTATGGCGTTAAAAAATCACAAATATATATTTGTTATAGGTGGAGTTATGTCAGGGGTCGGCAAAGGTATCACAACCGCAACAATCGGCAGACTCCTGAGCTCGCGCAACTATAAGGTCAACTTACTGAAAGTTGACCCTTATTTAAATGTTGATGCCGGCACAATGAACCCGACAGAGCATGGTGAGACTTTTGTGCTTGACTCCGGGCTTGAAACAGACCAAGATATGGGCAACTATGAGCGCTTCCTCAACAAGAGCTTGCCGTCTGAAAATTATATGACCTCAGGCATGGTATACAAGACTGTGCTGGATAAAGAAAGAAATCTGGAATATGGAGGCAAATGTGTTGAGGCCATACCTCATGTTCGCGATGAAATTATCAACCGTTTTTATAAAGCCGCCTCATCAAACGGCTCGGAAATCAGTGTCATAGAGATTGGTGGAACCGTCGGAGAATTCCAAAATGGTATGTTCATGGAGGCGGCGCGTGTTATGCATTCTCGTCATCCCGGAGATGTGCTGTTTATTATGGTCACATATCTACCCATCCCGAATACTATCGGTGAGATGAAAACCAAACCAACACAGACTGCGATAAGGCAACTCAACTCATACGGCATCCAACCGGATATAGTCATAGGTAGAGCAGAGCTTCCACTTGACAACCGACGCAAAGAAAAAATAGCCAACCAATGCAACATAAAACCGGAAAATGTTATCTCTGCGCCAGATGTGGAAAGTATCTATGATGTGCCACTGAATTTTGAAAAAGATAAGATGTCCGACGTTTTGATTAAAGAACTTGGCTTGAGAAAAAAGACCAAGAGCGCAAATCTCAAAGATTGGAAAACTTTTGTAAATAAAACCAAGAAAGCCAAAAGAGAGGTGCATATAGCCATAGTGGGAAAGTATTTTAATACTGGAGATTTTGTCCTGTCGGACGCATACATATCCGTGATAGAGGCGATAAAATTCTCTTCATATCATGCAGGAGTCAAGCCGAAACTCACTTGGCTTTCCGCCAAAGATTTTGAAGATAGACAAGGCAAGACAAAAGAATTGTTGAAATATGATGGAATCATAGTTCCGGGAGGATTTGGTCAAACAGGCATAGAAGGCAAGATAAAAGCCATAAAATTTGCACGCGAGAACAAGATACCTTACTTTGGGCTTTGCTATGGTATGCAATTGATGGTAATAGAGTATGCGCGGCACAAGGCGGGATTAAAAGGTGCAAATACCCGTGAAATAGACCCGAGAGCGTCTCATCTTGTAATAGACTTGATGCCTGAGCAGATAGAGAAGATGAAAAACAAAGATTACGGTGGCACGATGCGTCTTGGCGCTTACCCTGCTTTTATTAAAAAAGGGACTTTGGCGCGCAGAGCTTATAAAAAGGAGCTCGTCTCAGAAAGGCACAGGCATAGGTATGAGGTTAACCCTGAATACATAGAAATACTGGAAAAGGCGGGATTGGTGTTTTCCGGAGTGTCTCCAGACCAGAAGCTAATGGAAATAGCTGAACTGTCGCAGGACGAGCACCCGTTTTTTGTTGGGACGCAGTTTCATCCAGAGTTGAAGGCTCGTCCATTGGAGCCACACCCATTGTTTAATGCCTTTGTAAAGGCAGTCAAAAAAAGAAGTGATGTCAGAAGCGCAAAAATGACACCTACAAGAAAGAAAACAAAATCACATATACACAGAAGATAGGACGCTCTTGTTTAGTCTTCAGCGCAGATTTCATTTGTTGGTTTAGCGCAAATGGTTCAGCGCGGACAAAGTATTTTATTTTTGCTATTTGTGTGTATAATTTAGCGGAGGTATTGCCGGATCGTCTAACGGTAGGACACCAGGTTCTGGCCCTGGCAGTCTAGGTTCGAGTCCTAGTCCGGCAGCAGAGTTGAGCATATTATTGTTTTTGAATTCAAATCTAGTATAATAAAACTATGAATATCTTAGCGCGACTGCAGACTATATCAGAACAAGACAAGAGCAAAGCGGTCAAAAAAATCATCAAAGAATCCACGCCCGATTTTGATTATTATTTGATGCTCATCTTATCCACATTGATGGCGACTTTCGGTCTTTTGGCGGACTCTGAGACTACTGTGATTGGCGCCATGTTGCTTGCACCACTTCTAGCACCGACCATGAGCCTTGCGCTGGGTTTGTCCATGTCCGGCGTGGAGGTGGTGAGACGATCTTTTTACACCATCGTCAAATCAGCCGCCGTCTCGGTGATAGCTGCTATAGTGGCGACATTTATATTTGCTCTCAGCAAAGCCGATGGGGGAGCAAACGCAACAATCCTTGCGCGCACCTCACCGTCCTTGCTCTACTTTATGATAGCAGCTGTTTCCGGATTTGCCGTGGCTTATGCTTCCGTAAGGCCGGATTTGTCAGAGTCTCTTCCGGGAGTTGCGATAGCGGTGGCGTTGATTCCTCCTCTTGCGGTTGTTGGTGTGGGCGTGGCGCTTATGTCCGGAAAAATTGTATCGGGAGCATTGTTGATGTTTCTGATAAATGTGGCGGGAATTGTTTTCTCTGCTATGGTTGCGTTTTCTCTTATGGATGTACATCACAAGCGATTTATAGCGGAAAAAATCATCCAAAAGGAACAGGAGCGCGTAGCGCAGGAGAAAGAAGAGTTGGAAGCGGCAGAAGATAAAAATAAACAGGAAGCTGTTATTTTGGAGGAGAAAACCGTATTAAAACAAAATAATAAGTAGTATTGTATGGGTGAAGTTATACATTTCCCATCATTACAAAAAGAGGTGTTTGAATACATACTCGATGTTTCGCGCAAATATCAAGAGGTGTTTGGGGACTTTAACGATTTGATAAACCGCCATAAAGATTCTATTGATGATAGTGTACTAACTATTGCTTCTGTGTACTACATGTTTTTAGAGAGTTTTAGAGAATATATAAACCGAAGTGACTTGACAATAGATGCTCAAAAAATGGAAGAAATTAATACCACGCATGAACATTTGAAACAATATATGGAAAATAATATTAAAGACCAATCTATAGCCGAAATTAACAACGGCCCACTTTTTGCGGTTTTTGCAGAAGATATAAAGAAAATACAATCAAGTCAATATGACGATAAGGAGCTAGAGCTTTTAGATGAGCTTGCTAATCAAACAAAGCAAATAGCGTATTTTATAGACAGGAAATTATCACAAATGGAAAAATAGGAAGCCAACATGCAAAACCAAAAAGAAAAAGAAAGGCGAAAAAGGGCGCGGGCGCTTGTTCGGGCGCTTAAAAAAATGTATCCCAAGCCTAAATCCGAGCTCCGCTATAAGACCAAGTTTCAATTTGTCGTGGCGGTGATACTTTCTGCGCAGGCAACAGACAAAAAGGTAAACGAAATCACGCCGGCGCTTTTTGAAAAATACAAAACAGCCTGCGACTTTGCGCGTTTAACGGAGAAAGAGCTTCAAGACTACATAAAGCAAATCAGCTTTTTCAGGAATAAAGCAAAAAATATCATCGCCACCGCAAAAATCATTTGCGAAAAATACAAAAACAGAGTGCCGAAAACAACAGATAAGCTCACCGCCTTGCCCGGTATTGGCTACAAAACGGCAAATGTTGTGCTGGGTGAGCTTTTTGACATCTGGGAGGGGATAGCGACTGACACCCATGTTAAGCGTTTTGCTTTGCGCTTTGACCTTTGCGACTCAAAAGACCCTGACAAAATCTCAAAATGCTTGGAAGAGCTTATCCCCAAAAAAGATTGGAAGTATGTAAACAACGGCTTTGTGCTCTACGGACGCTACATTTGCCCTGCGCGCAAACACGACTGTTCAAAACACCCGCTTACAAAGCTTTGGCCGAAAGCAAATGAGAGATGGTAAGATGTTGTGAAAGAGGTCGCTTCTATTGCATATATAAAAAGTGTGAGTTTTTGAGTGACAAATAAATTTATTTTATAAGTTTTAAATATATGTCATAGAGGATTTCATTGCTCGTAGCGAACATGCTACTGCCCTGTTTTGTTTTAAAGGAGGGCGACATTTTGATTGTTACCGCTTTTATTTGAACAGCAAGCGCTATTTTTTGCTCTACACTTAATGTTTTAGTTTGTTCTAT
The DNA here is from genome assembly GCA_964409155.1 of uncultured Candidatus Saccharibacteria bacterium. Classification (GTDB taxonomy): domain Bacteria; phylum Patescibacteriota; class Minisyncoccia; order Phycocordibacterales; family UBA2100; genus S143-145. The sequence goes on from CAYPCF010000031.1 coordinate 6,167, forward strand.
AAGCCCTAAGAAATTTTTAGTATAAAGCAACTCATCATTGCCGCAAGGTGTGGCATATATTAACGTTTGTAATTTGTTAAAAAATTCTTGCGCTTTTTGTTTCTGTTGTTCCATTTGGATTAGAGTATCAGAACTTGAGTTTTTTGTCTATATGTTTATTGTTAGGTGTTTGTGAACTAGAGTGTTGAGCCGTCGCGCGCCGTAGGCGCGCGACGGCTTCTGTGCTATAATCAACTTATGCAAAAACAAAAAGTGGCATTTTTTGATATAGACGGCACGATTTTTCGTTGGAGCTTATTTATTGAGTACACAGAGATGATGATTGAAGATGGGGTCTTTCCTAAAAACG
>CAYPCF010000032.1:0-5887 GCA_964409155.1 uncultured Candidatus Saccharibacteria bacterium
CGGTGGAGTCTTGATTTACCGTGTAGGTCGCTTCAAAGTTGTCTATTTGGTAGTGCTTTTGTATCTGTTGTGCTTGCGCAAAAAGTACACCAGACGATACAAAAAGTATGAATATAAATAATAGATAACACCTTTTTAATATTGCATACATACCCTCATTATATCACGCTGGCTCTTAAAATTAAGTGCATGACTACAATTATTTCAAATAAGATTGATATTATAACGCCTTTCAACTCCCGCTCCGGGCAGTCGCAGTAAAACACCCAATGCGCTTGCATTGGGTGTTAACTGCGTCTTGTGGATGCGGTGGGAGTTGGCGTCAAACTCTAAGCTTTTTGGCTCACTTTGTTCGCCAAAAGCGCTAAGAGTTTCCTGCCCGGGCTCGCGCGCCAAAAAGCTGCGTGCTCTCGCTTTTTGGACTTCGTCGCGCTTCGCCTTTCAACTCCCGCTCCGGGCAGTCGCAGTAAAACACCCAATGCGCTTGCATTGGGTGTTAACTGCGTCTTGTGCCCAGAGCGGGAGTTGAACCCGCACGCCATAATTGACACACGGCCCTCAACCGTGCCTGTCTACCAGTTCCAGCACCTGGGCATCTGAGAATAGTTTACATGAACTTGCTAAAAAATCAAAAACCGCAAGCTATTTACTTGCGGTTTTTGATTTGTAGCTTGCGCGAGTAAGCCGGATTCTGTTTTAATGGTCATTTGTCTGGGGCGTTTGTCGCCAAACGCCTCTTGCGGCACTCCCCGCCGGAGCTTAAAAGCGCTTGGCGCTTTTAAGCTCCGGCGGGGCACGGCCTTGCACGCAACTAAGGATTTAGCCGTTTCACCTCTGTGTTGCCACAGAGCTCATCCGGGCTAAACTTCAGCTCAGCTCGGATGCCTTTGGCTTTCACCGCCGGCGTCACTGCTCGCACCTCTCGGGTTGCCCCGGACGGGTGTTACCCGCTAGCCTTCTCCATGTGCAAACATGGGCGTGTCCGGACTTTCCTCCCGACAAAATCGGGCGACCAAACTGCGCAAACCTTCTTAATTATACCATGATACTACCTTGCATGCAAGAACAGCGCCTGCCATGCTTGGGCGCTCAAAGTATTTACCGGGTCTTTAATTTTAAAGCCGTGCTTATCTGCAAGTTCTTGCAATTTGTTTTCTGCAAGCATGTTTTTTGTAAATTGCCTGACAGATTTTATGGGTTGTACATAAGCGCTTTTAACAAAATCCTTGAATTCACCAAAATTTAGCAAAATCTGTTCCGGCACTTCTTTTCTGAAAACAAAACTCAAAAGAACAGAATCAACACTCGGAGCGGGACTAAAGTCTTCCCTGCTATAATGATATATAATTTGCATATCATAAAATACAGCTAAAAGTACGCCAAGCAGTTCTGTTTTTTTAAGATTAAGTATGCGTTCTGCAAATTCCTTTTGTACTGTCAGGCAAGCGGCGGCCGGGAAGGGTTTCTTTAGCAAATATCGCTTTGTAAGTTGCGAGCTTATGTTATATGGTATGTTACCAAATAAATTATATGAGGTATGTGTAATTTCTCGTCCCAATGATTTTATTGAAAAAGATAATGCATCATCTTGTATGAGAGTCAATTTGCCAAGCTTTATCTCGCCCGACATAGAGTGTTTTAACAAATCAATGTTTTCTTGATCTATCTCAATAGCTATTGTTCTGTCAAATGTATTTACCAACTCTTTTGTAAATACTCCTCTACCGGGACCAAGCTCTACAACATAGGATTTTGAAAAGGGGCAAATCTTCACAAGACGGCGGGCAAGGGCCGGGTTTTTTAAATAATTCTGCCCGTATGCCATGCGTCTGTCTTTGTTGTATGTACTATGTCTCACAGTGCAAATATAACAGAAAATACGCAAATGGGAAGCGGGGCGCGGCGTAGCCGCGCCCCGCTTCATTAAACTTAGTTACTTCTCAACACTATCTACAGCCTCCTTGGAATCTTCGTCTTTTGCAACACCGCCGTCTAGCTTGTCTTGCAGTTTTTTAAGCTCATCCCATTTACCGTCACGAGCAAGCGCAGCTTGTTCGTTCCAAGTATCCGCTTTGTGATTACCTTTTACATCTTTAATCATTTCTTGCACATCCTCATCTTTAGCGTCTGCCAGTTGTGCAAATGTGGTGATGCCGTTTTCTGCAAGCACTTCTGCAATCTTAGGACCTATGCCTTCAATTTTTGTTAAATCATCAGCTTCTGCAGCTGCGTCCTCTTTTTTCTCTTCTGCCTTCTCATCTGCTGTATCACCTTCCGCTTCTGGCTCAAGTGCATCTGCTTGCTGTGAGTTTTCTGTAGCCTGCTCCTCTTCTGCGCGTTTTGCTTCTTCTTCCGCTTTACGCTTCTCCTCGGCTTCTTGCTGTCTTTTTAACTCCTCTTCTGCACGCTTGCGTTCTTCCTCCAGCTCAGCTGCTCCTTTTGTAGCAATATTGAGCTCTTCAGTTTTTCTGAAAATTCTGCGCAACTCTTTTGTAACTTTATCACGCACAAAGTATAGCTTTGCTCTTCTTACGCGCGCGCGTTTTATGATTTCTATTTTATCTATCATTGGAGAGTAAAGTGGAAAAATCTTCTCTACACCAACTCCGAGCGACACTTTTCTTACGGTAAAGGTAGCGCCCGGCTCTGTACCATGTTTTACTGCAAGCACAACTCCTTCAAATGCCTGAAGACGAGTCTTGCCTTTTTCCTCTATTTTTTGCCAGACACGCACGGTATCTCCCGCGCGAATGCCGAGCTCTTTTCGTTCTTTGATATCCACCGGACTTATTTGTATATTTGCTGTATTCATATGGGCAATACTTTAACACAAAGACATTAAATTGGCAAATCTAAAATCCTTGCAAAGCAAACTGAAAATCTTCCGGCAAATCAGCTGTGAATTCTAGGGCCCTTCCATCTATATCATGCAAAGCGATTTTATGAGCGTGTAATGCCAAGCGCTCAAAGTTAAGCATACATTTTCTTTTCGGTGCATATAGTTTGTCGCAAACTATCGGCCTGTGAATAGATTTTAAATGCACTCTTAGCTGATGGGTCCTGCCTGTTTTAGGGGAAAGAGCAAGATAAGCAAAATCCCCTTCTTGGCTTTCTCCCGTTTGTTTTATAACTTTATACTCAGTCAATGCTTCACGCAAAGTTCCTCGCGCAAAAGGTTCTGTTGTAAATGTGCCAAAATTTTTACTTCTACCTATCTTTTTATTAATTATTCCTTCTGATTTTTCATCTTTAAAACCTCCGTATACAAAAGCCCTGTATTCTTTTTGCATTTCTCTGTTTTTAAACTTGTTTTTTAAAAATGCAAAATAGTCTTGCGTTTTTGCAACAAGTAAAACTCCACTTGTTTCTTTGTCTAACCTGTGAACAATGCCGGGGCGCAAAATGGCTTCGCCATTTTGCGCCCGCCACGGCTCTCCGACTTCTTTTAGTTCAGGATAATTTTCCGCCAGCCAATCAGAAAGTGTATATTCATCACTTTTACCATCTCCGTGCACCATCAAACCTGTTGGTTTATCCACCACCAACAACTGCTCATTCTCAAAAATTATCTTTACATTGCCTTGCATTTTTACTTTACTTACCCATGCGCCTGTCTCGCTGTGCATATTCTCTTAAAACAGTGTCAAGGTCTTCTGGTTCAAATTCCGGCCAATATTTATCCAAGAAAAATAATTCAGCATACGCACTGTGCCACAGAAAGAAGTTTGAAAGGCGCCTTTCTCCCCCTGTCCGGATCACGATATCTAAATCCGGCAAGTCAGCGCTCCATAAAAAATGTTTGAAATCGCTCTCTGAACTTATTGGTTTTTTTGTGGCTACGGCTGACTGTGCCGCTTGCGTAATCTCTGCTCTACCACCATAGGAAAGGGCTATCCACAATGTCATTGCTGTATTTTCACGCGTGTTGTCTTCCGCTTGTTTGATCAGGTCCTGTATATCTTGTGCGAATCTATCTTTTTGGCCAACTATTTTTATCTTGATACTTTCCTTTCCCAGCTCACCGGTGGCCGACTGCAAGACTTCTCTGAACAAGTCCATAAGGTATGAGACCTCATCTTCACTTCTGTTCCAGTTCTCTGTAGAAAATGCATAAACAGCCATGTGTTTCAAACCGATTTGGGACGCGTGTTTTGCAATCACCTTTAAAGCTTCAAATCCCCGCCTGTGTCCTTCCAGTGTAGGTAGTCCTCTTTGTCTGGCATAACGCCTGTTCCCATCTAAAATAATTCCTATTGATTTTGGCATATGTTCATGATTGTATACCATTTTACAAGAATTAAAAGTAAACAGAAGAATATTGCAAAAGACAAAACACTGTGTATAATAGCAAAAGTTGGGCGATTAGCTCAGTTGGCTAGAGCGTCCGGTTTACACCCGGAAGGTCGCAGGTTCGAGCCCTGCATCGCCCACAAAAAAACTTAACTTGCAAATGAGATTAGCTCAGTTGGCTAGAGGGCTATAGTTTGTCTTGGAGTTACGGTCGGATGCTCACCCAAACCAAATACAAAGCACAAAAATTTTTACCCATTAAAGAAATTTACGGTTTAAGTATTCTTCGCATAAATAAGAATTCTCAAAAAACAGATACTTGTAGCCTTACGATACTGCTGTTAAGGTTGTATTGTGCAGTCTGTTTTGCATTATATAAAACCTGCAGCAATGGAGTTATATCCCAAACAGAACTTTTGCCACAAAGTAAGCATAGATGATAAGAAAAAACACTCCTTCAAAGGAATGAATCTTTCGAGATATTCCTGACACGGCAAAAAGCACGGTGGACAAAGCAAGCAGTGGAAGCGCTACAGTCAAACTCGCAATATCAATTGGCAAAGAAGTAAAAGCGGCAGGTATACCAACCACTGCAAGAAGATTAAAAGCATTGGAACCAAAAATGTTACCTAAAGCCATGTCCGCCTTCCCTTTTTTCACAGCAGAAACAGATACAAACAACTCAGGCAAAGAAGTGCCTATCGCTACTGCAAACAAAGTTAAAACAGCAGGGGTGATGGAGAAAATTTTACCCAAATGCACAACCGACATGATCAAGTATTTTGCTGATATGATAAGAACAAGAAGTGAAACAACAAATAACGCACAAGATTTGTAAAATTCATACTTGCTAACATGCTCATCTTTTTCTCGCTCAGACTTGGATGCAATAGAGTAAGTAATATAATACAGCAGACCGGCTAACAAAAATACAGCATCTCCCCGTGAAACATTACCATCAACAGCCACGGCAAGAAAAAGGGCTGTAGACAAGAGCAAAAGAGGTATATCAAGGTTTATCAGCTCCTTTGAGACCGTCATGTTCTTTGCCAAAATAGCCGTAAAACCGACTATCAAAAGCATGTTTGCTATATTTGAACCAACGGCATTTGCAACTACCATCTCAGGCACTCCTTGTAAAACCGCAAAAACACTGGATGACAACTCCGGTAAAGATGTGCCGACTCCAACCACAAGTACCCCCACAATAAATTCCGGTAATCTAAAAAAACGTCCTATTGTCTTGGAATTGTCCACCAAAAAATCAGCGCTCTTTACAAGACCTATCAATGTAGTTGCAAAAATCAAACTCCAAAAAAATACCATACATTTATTTTACATAGATTTGGCAAATCACAAAATTCCACTTGATAATAAATGCGATATTTGATATATTGTTGCAAGCTTGCGGGTGTCGTTTAGTGGTAAGACATCAGCCTTCCAAGCTGAGGACGGGAGTTCGATTCTCCCCACCCGCACAAATTCTCAAACATGGAGGTCCAACCTCCACGAGATGGGATATCTATGGAAACATGGAGGTTGAACCTCCATGGGGAAGTGGTTCTCCCTATCCGCACAAAAAACCGCCTATTGAGGC
>CAYPCF010000033.1:0-5801 GCA_964409155.1 uncultured Candidatus Saccharibacteria bacterium
CCTCTATAACCTATGATGAATTTAAGCGTGACCTAATTCGTAAACAGGAGGAAAATCCACTTTTAAAAAGTAAAGCGCGGTTTTTGGATATGACGGCAGAGCTTGACCCGTCTATGATTGAGTTTCGCGGACGTTGCGGGGATAGGTTAGAAAACATAAAGAGTTTTTTATATGCTCAAGAGTTAGCTATGCAAAGCATAGAGCAAGCTTTATCTGTAAGCTTTTCTCCACATTCTTTGATTGGAGATGCGCGATATGCTCAAAACTCAAGAATTATATCTACACTCACTGATATTCTTGGATATTTAAGTTCAACCCACATTCATTTTGGCACGCGGGATGAAGAAGATGCAGTCAGAATTTACAATAAGTTAAAACACGCATTATTTGAAAAACGGATTCTCCCATTCATTTTTGCAAGCACAAGAGTTGCCTTACTTATGCGCTCCTTTCCAAGCATTGTAAAGATGCCCGAGTTGCACTCATTTCAAGATGCGCGCGAATTTGATAATTCTTTAAGGTATGTAAATACAAATAAAGTTACTCCTTTTTTAAGGATAAGACCTGATTATCAAACAGTAGAATTGAGAATTTTAGATTCTACACATAATATAGAAATATTATCAGAACAAATATCTACCATAGCCAAATTGGCTTAGTTTCTAAATAAAACAAAATTTGTTATTATATCTGCTATGGTAGCTAACTATGTGTTTGACCCGGAGAAGGTTACTTATTTTGCATATGTGGACAAGCGTGGTAGTAAGGTGGCATTTGGTATCAAAGCAAAAGACAGATTGCAGCATATCTATACCATAGGTAAGACGGGCACAGGGAAATCAACACTGCTTGAAAACATGGCTATACAAGATATCATCTCTGATGAGGGGGTGTGTTTTATTGACCCGCACGGTAAAAGCGCAGAACGCCTGCTTGAATATGTGCCAAAGCACCGCATTAAGGATGTGTTGTATTTTGCTCCGTTTGATGTGGACTTTCCGGTCGCTTTCAATATTCTTGAAGATGTGGGCTATGAAAAGAGGCATTTGGCGACAGATAGTATATTGAGTGTCTTTAAGCATATCTGGAAAGATGCGTGGAGTTCTCGTATGGAATACATACTGCAGAACACTCTGTTGGCGCTGCTTGAATTCCCAAACACGACATTGTTGGATGTGAACCGCATGCTGATAAACCCTGAGTTTAGAAGAGAGGTGGTGGCATCGCTCACAGACCCAATAGTAAAGCGTTTCTGGTTGGAAGAATTTGCCGGTTATTCTGACAGATACGCGCAAGAAGCAACCCCTGCAATTCAGAACAAAATAGGTCAATTCATCAGTAACCCACTAATCCGCAACATAGTCGGTCAGAGCAAATCGTCTTTTGACTTGCAGGAATTTATGGACGAACGAAAGATAATCATCGTGAACTTGTCAAAAGGACAGCTTGGAGAGCAAAATGCGGCGCTTTTGGGAAGTCTTATAACGGCAAAAATTTATCTTGCTTCCTTGTCTCGCGCTTCCGGAGACTTAGAGAGTAAGCCACCGTTTTATGTATATGTTGATGAGTTTCAAAATGTTGTTAACAGCTCGTTTGAAAATATGTTATCTGAAGCGAGAAAATACAGGGTGTCTTTGATGTTGGCACATCAATATATAGAGCAACTTGACGCAAGCACCAGGGCGTCTGTCTTTGGAAATGTGGGGACGATGGTCGCGTTTAATGTGGGGCCGCAAGATGCGGAAGTTTTAGAATCCGTCTTTGCGCCCGCTTTCAAGGCAGAAGAGCTTAATGCTTTGTCAAAATATCAGATAGCTTTGCGTTTGCTCATAGACGGTGAGTCATCACAGCCGTTTCTTGCTACCACTTTGCCCCCAATAGAGCCGGCGCCTTATTCTTTCAAAGAGGAGATTATAGAGTCCAGTCATAGACAATATGTACGTTCCAAATCAGGTGTAGAGGAATTCATAGCCGAGATAGATAAAAAAAGAGGCTCACACAGTCCTGGTAAAATGCCGTCGCACTTGTCGGCCATGGGAATAGGTGATTCAGCGCAAAAGAGAGATATTTCCAAAAGTAAAGCTAAAAAAACAACACTCCAACAGACAGCTTCAAAACCCGCTGAAGACAAGAACCCGGCTGACATCTTGCGCAAGAAACAATTTAAAGAACCCGAAGGGTTGAAAGGCCCTACAGAGCTTGACTCACAAGATGTCAAGCGGTCCAAACCTGACTTGAAAGCGACTCTTGATGAAGTTTTATCAAAAGGAAACGATACAAAAAGAGACTCGCAAGAATCCCAAAATCCTTTAGATGAAATAAAATCAGATATGAGCGCTCATCCCGACACAGTGATAGAGCGGGCAACAAAACTACTAGACAAATTAAAAGCAAAAAGTCTCAATAGGCGCAGTATACAAAGTGCTACTGCGCCGAAGCGGGGCCCAGATGAGAACTTGACTCAGCAGACAGAAAAGCTTCGCAAAAATGAAAGCTACACTGACAAAGAACAGGCGCAGAGCTTAGAGTCGTCAAGAAAAGATAGTTTGCAAGATAGGGAGTATGTTCCAGCTGAGCCTGAGCGAGTCCTTTCACAGAGCAAAGAAGAGTCTGGAAAGAATCCCGACAAGAAAGAAGACGCAGAATATACTGAAACTCGCGCTACGGCAGGAGCTCCAGAGAAATCCGATAGTAAACTATCAGAGCAACTTGAAGAAACGCTCGCAAACTCAGACAAAATGTCTGACGAAGAGCTAAAGGCGGCCTTAGAATCTTTATTGTATGAAAAAGATTAGTTTATTAATTATATTTGCAATCTTTTTTATACCGCGATATTCCATCGCAGCTTTGTTTATAAATGAAATATTTTATAACCCGCAAGGGACAGAGAGTGGTCATGAGTGGGTTGAAGTGTGTAGCAACACAAACGGTAGCTCACTATCCGGTTTGCAATTTGAAGACAGCTATGGCTCAAAACGAAAAATGCACAATTTAGAAATCAAACAAGGCGCAAGCGTATTACAGAAAGACCAATGTGCGGTTATAGTGTCAGATGATGCAAAATTCAAGGCCGATTTCCCAAATATGTCAGGAACGATAATGCGCAGTAGCTCAAGTTTTTCTTTATCCAACAGTGGAGAAGAGCTTGCGATTTATCTGGATTCTAAACTTCAAGATGCGGTCAACTACAGTCCAGGCGGTAAAGAGGGAGAAAGTATTCACAGAGATGGCGCTAATTTTGTGCCGGCTCAGCCGACTCCGGGTAACCTGTCGTTTACCGTAGCCAATGCGCAAGGTGACTCAGACTCATCGTCAGACAGCAGTGGGCAAAACAGTAGCACAACACCGGATACGCAGATAAGCTCAATAGTTGAGTTGCCGATTTACAAGTTTAAGACGGTAGAGATAGAGCCACCACAAGATATTTTTTTGCGACTACCTAAATCTTTGATGGTGTATACAGGGGAGAACCTGACTCTCAAGCCTGAGCTTTTTGATGCGCGCGGAAAAGCGATAGAGCAAGGGCATATCAAAGTAGTCTGGGGCGATTTGTCAGCCGAAGAAAAAGATATGCCTGCCGGATTTACACACGTTTACAAGACAAGCGGAGACTTCATGATTTTTGTTGCGGCGGATAAAGGCTCTTTGCATGACAGCAAAAGTGTTATGGTGCATGTGTCAGAGCCGGCTTTGATGCTGACTGTTGATGGTAAAAAGCGAGAGCTGTATATTTCCAATATGGCAAAAACACCTATCAATCTCAAAGGCTGGCATCTAAAAGTGAAAGGGTACATATATAAATTACCGGAAGTATTTGTGGCGCCGAGTGCAAAGCTAACTATTCCAGTAGATAAAATTTCTCGCAGATTAAAAACTGTAAAGCAAGCGCTGTTGTTTAACGATGAAGCAAATCTGGCTTTTGCTTCCGATGAGGCAACGGATAATACAAATGCGGTATCGGAACAAGAAAGAAAACAAGAGCAAAGTGAATCTGCCCTGCAAGTAGTTGCTTCGCCTAAAAACGCAACTTCAACTAAGAGTGAGCGCCCTGATGTGTCTGCTGGGTCAGGCAAAAGCGGGGCACAACGCAATTTTTACAAAAACCGGAGTGAAAAAACAGCTCATAAAAGCGTTTTGGGGTTCCGTGTGCCACTTGATGTCAAGGCGCAGAGTCAAGAAGTAGTAAAAAACTCCAAAGTAGAGTCCAAGAAAGAAACAAATCGTAAAGATGCTATGCAAGCTTCAGCAGCAGAAGCGTTAGTGTATACCAAAAGTGATAAGATGGATTACAAATGGCTTTATGTGACATTGGCGCTTTTGCTGACTTTGGCACTGTTGTATCTGATTTATGTTTTAAGTAGAGATGAGTTTGAAGACTGGCAATTTGACGAATGATTATGAAAGAAACAAAAGCTAAAGTCTCAGTTTTAATGCCCAATTACAATTCCGGACCTTTTATCAAAGAGGCGATAGAGAGTGTTTTGGCGCAGACATATGAAAATTTTGAGCTTCTGGTTTTTGATGATGCATCAGAAGATGAGAGTTTTGCAGTAGCTGAGAAAATGGCACTCCAAGATAAGCGGATAAAATTATTCAAACATAGAAAAAATCAAGGCATCGCAAAGACCAGAAACGACTTGATAAGAAAATTGTCTTCAAGCTCGCAATACATAGCATGGCTGGATGCAGACGATCTTGCCGATCCACAGCGCTTATCCATGCAGCTTGAATTTCTAGAATCACACCCGGAGATTGCACTTTGTGGCTCGTCTATCCGACTGATAAATCAACACGGTGATACAATAGGCGCAGTGGAGTATCCGCCTGAGCCTGAGCAGATTAAAAATAAATTTATGGAGTTTAATCAATTGGCGCAAAGTAGCGTAATGATCCGAAAGGAAGTCGTTTTACAAGTGGGTTTTTACGATGAATCATTGAGGCGTGCTGAGGATTATGATTATTTTGCAAGGGTGCTGCAAAAATATAATGCCTATAATTTCAAAGAGCCGCTCATTAGCTATCGCTTGCACGAAGGGCAGGGCAAGTTCACCCGTTCGTTTGAAAGTATTAAATCTTCATTGATAGTGCGCAAGAGATATTTGTTTATGAAAGATTTTTTCTCTTTTAAAGCGCTTGGGATATTTGCGGGATATTTAGTGTTGTTGCTTCTGCCGCGTTTTGTTGTGTATAATTTATATAAATATGCGTTTTCAAGATAGGCTAGGTATTTTGCTGTCTACGATAGACGACGGTATATCTCGAGTGAAAAATAGTGTGTTGCCGCAACTTGGCAACTGTGATGTTTTCATATCGCACCAAGTAACAGATGATAAATATATCATCAAAGATAGTTTTGCCGACAATGTTCGGTATATGAGTCAGAAGTCTCTTGGTCTGTCTAAAAACAGGAACAATTGCTTGGAACAGATGCGAAATGATATAAACCTGCTCGCAGATGACGATTTGGAATACTTGCCCGGATTTGAAGAAATAGTTTTATCCGCCTTTGATAATAACAAAGATGCAGATATTATCACTTTCCAGATACAAGGCAGGGAGCGGTTTAAAAAGCAGAGGAAACACAACAAGTTCAGTATAATTAAAGTAAGTTCTGTTACTATAGCTTTTCGTAAATCCTCCATAGAAAAAGTGGCGTTGCGTTTTGACGAGAAGTTTGGGTTAGGGGCAAAATACCCAATAGGGGAAGAAAACATTTTTCTTAAAGATGCGCTTGATGCGGGATTAAAGCTTTTGGCAAACCCGGCTGTTATAGTTAGGCATTCTCACCAATCATCAGGCGA
>CAYPCF010000034.1:0-5747 GCA_964409155.1 uncultured Candidatus Saccharibacteria bacterium
CAACCGCCCGGCGCTTGTCAGTTATTTTCTTTTGCCAACTGAGCTATTCTGGCTTGAAGCTATCGCCACAACAAACAGTTCGCAAAGAAAGTAAGCTGCGAGCAACCGCCCGGCGCTTGTCAGTTATTTTCTTTTGCCAACTGAGCTATTCTGGCTTAAAACCCAAATGCCTCCAACGAACAAAACTGCAAGACATTTTATATCCCTTTAAATAAAAGTCAATAGCGCAACGGTTGGTCTGTGCATAAAGTATAAGCTCCTGTTGTCCGCAAGTAATCAAAGAGCGTCAGACTACAATGCTCGGGTCTTGTTTTTATATATGAAAAAAACTTTTCTTTATCTTCTCCAAGTAAAGCAATTCTCAAAAGAATACCTTTTAGAGCATGTCCCACTATCAGAATATTCGTGTCACGACACGGATTTTGCCTGATATCTGATACAAAACTCATTGCCTCATCTAAATGTTCTTTCAAATTTTTATTCTTAGTTCGTAAATTAAAAGCTTGATTTGCACCTTTTCTTTTGGCTAATTTCATTAAAGACCTGATGGAACGTCTTGATAGCTCCAACTCGTTAAGACGCGCATCTACCTGTATCGGCAACGGCAGTTTTAAATTATCAAGCAGGCACTTTGCAGTATTTTGCGAACGCGCAAACTCAGAGACATAACATCTGCTTGACTCCAAAACACCACTACTATCATGACTAAGAATACTACTAGACAATCTCTTCACCTGTTTTATTCCCTCATCGGTGATCAAAGCTTGTCTTGCTTCTGCTGTGGGCAATTTCTTTAAATTTGCATATGACTGAGCATGTCTTATGAAAATAATTTTTGTTGGCGGATATTCAATATTCATCACTATTATTAATACATAAAAAGCAGACAGTTTCAAGCACAACTAACTATGTAAAAACTCCAACACATCTCCGTCTTGCACTATGTAATCCTTACCTTCTGCGCGTATCCACCCTTTCTCTCTCGCTTTCGCCCGTGAGCCTGCCTCCAGCAATTTCTCCCAACTTATGGTCTCTGCACGAATAAACTTATCACGAAAATCCGTATGTATGGCCGCTCCTGCATCTTTAGCACTCGTGTTACGCTTGATAGTCCAGGCACGAGACTCATCTGCTCCTGTTGTAAAAAAAGAGATCAAATCCAAAAGCTCATACGCCTTTTTAATCATGGAATCCACACCCGAGTCCTGCGCGCCAAACTCACGACGAAGCTCCAAGGCGTCTTCCTCTGACAAATCTGAAAACTCCGCCTCAAAGGCCGCGTCTAATTCCACATAAGTCCTTCCTTCAAGAAAAGCTTTGAGCTCTGCCCAGCGCTCATCGTTTGACTCAAATATATTTAAACCGTCATGCTTTTTGTTCAGAACATAAAACATCGGCTTTGTGGTTAAAAGCCCAAAACTTTTCGCTCTCCTGCGGTCTTCTTCTGACAATTCCAACTTATTGGCCAAATGCCCCTCTTGCAAGGTTTGCATTAGTTTTTGAGAAAGCTCCAAGAGTTTTTTTGCTTCTTTATCACCTGATTTTACTTCCCTTTCAATAGCTTTTTGTCTTTTGGACAAAGTCTCCATATCAGCCAATATAAGCTCTAAATTGATGACTTCTATATCATGCATGGGATTAACTACACCATCTACATGTATTATATCAGAATCGTCAAATACACGCACAATATGCGCTATTGCGTCTACTTCCCTTATGTTTGCCAAGAATTGATTACCCAGACCCTCTCCTTTTGAGGCCCCTTTGACCAAGCCTGCAATATCTACAAACTCTATAGCCGTGTGTATTGTTTTTGCTGAGTTTGACATCTCAGACAGCCTGTCCAGACGACTGTCAGGCACAGACACAACGCCAACAGACGGATCTATTGTGCAGAACGGAAAATTCTCTGCAGACACTTGTTTTTTAGTTAAAGCGTTAAAAAGTGTAGATTTGCCAACATTTGGCAAGCCGACTATACCTACTGAAAGCATGGCTATTTTTTAAATTGCATTAATGCTTCTTGCAGTTCTTTTTGATATTTCCTACCAACCTCCATCATCGCAACCATCTGATCCTTTCCGCCTTTTACAAGCTCTTGGGTTTCTTCTGCCATTTTCATCAATAATTCAGGATTGTGCTCCATCAGCGCCTCAAGCATTTCTCTTTGGTCTTTTGGTAACTTTTTTAGCTGTGTTTTAAGCGCGGTCTTTACCGCAGCGCCTTTTAGTTTTGCTCCTATACCTCCTAACATATATTCTAAAAATTAATCTAATAATGGCTTAAGTTTACTACCATTTCTGAAAAAAACAAACTGTATCTCGGCAAGCAATTGAAAAGCCACCTTGTCCGAAGACGCGGTGGCTTTTCAAGCGGTGCTCCGATATGCCCGAAGGCTTATCTGAGCACCGTTGAGCTTCCCGAAGGAAGCTCAACGGTGCTCGCGAGCTAAAAGCTCACTTGCACCATTGAGTTCTGCCGAAGCAGAACTCAATGGTGCGAGCGAACCGAAGTTCACTTGCACCGTTCAGACTTGCAAGCAAGTCTGAACGGTGCCGGCAAACCGAAGTTTCCCTGCACCATGTAGCTTCCCGAAAGAAGCTACATGGTGCAGACAAATCCGAAGATTCGTCTACACCGTTGAGCTCAGCCGAAACTGAGCTCAACGGTTAAGGCGAATCTTTGCCCGCTCCCGATTAACTGACACATAGTTTAGCACCAAGTTTGTTTTTGGCAATATTGACAATAACTATTTATGTTGTATAACATTTTCGTCAAAAATCGGCTTTTTGACACGATTTCTCAAAGCTTGGAATTCCAATCTCTCTATATGCAAAGCCAGAGCAGATGTGCCAAGACGCTCTCCTATCTTCTCTGCAAGAGTTCTCATATAGACAGAATGTGTCACGAGGGCTTCTAAATCTATGATTTGAAAACTCATACTATCATCCATTTTTTCAAAAAACTTTTCCCAGCTCTGCCTTACATCAGCAATTCTAAAATCTCTATACTTACTATCCGCATTTGACGGCCTTACTTTTGACAAGTCGTCCAATATGCGTTCTCTAAGTTCTTTTTTCTTTAACAATAAAATGTCTTTAAACTTTATTGAGTGTATAGCCCCACGATATCTCGGTCGCTTTTCAGGGCAAGCACCTTCAAGACTGTGCCAGATGAGCTGCTTGCCTTCGTATGTCTTTGAGCTAAAGCAAGGGTAACGCCAGTTTATCTCTCCAACAAAATCATCTAGAACCGCTTCAAACTCAGATTTAGCAAACCTGCTTTTAAACGCATTACTCTCATTTAAAATGCCTAAAATATCACCGGTATCTGTGGAAACCCCAATGAGAACACTCAAACTATAGCGCTTGTCCAACTTGTTTAACTCGTCTTTGAGAAATCTATCATCCCCTGACAAGGCAAACAAAACTCCGCTTGCCATTGGGTCAAGACGACCGGCAAAGGTAATTTTTTCATCTTCTATCTTTGCTATTTGTTGTATGCGTTGAAGCGCCTGCAAACTTGTCTCACCAACTCTTTTGTATATCTTGTATATCATAAAGACCTATCGCAGAAGTTCATCCATCTTATCATCTACATTTTGACGAGATATATCCACAAGCGCTTCTGTATCATCTTCTTCTGAAGCTCCAACTTTAGAAAGCTCTCCGCATTTTACGCATTTGTGAATTATGACCAATTTGCCACCTTTCCGTGTTTCTACATCTATCGGCTCCATCATACCGCCACAGTCTTCCAGACGATCCCCGGGGAAAATATCCACATGCTTACTCCACAGACACTTAGGGCAATGATTTGTGTAACCGCTACCTTTCACTTTTTCACCGCAATTTTCACAGACAAAATCCTCTTTTCGCTTTTGAAACTTCTTTACCTTTACTTGCATAAAAACATTCTATCACAAAAGCTAAAAACATTAAAAAGATAGTCATCGAAAAACCATGGAGGTTGAACCTCCACGGTGAGCATGAGATATACAGCGGGGCTTCTGCGGTGGAGGTTCAACCTCCACGGTGTAAGGGTGATGTTAAGGAGCCTGAAAGAGTGCAAGGGTGGCTTTGTTTTTTAGAGCTACCCTTTTATTTTACCCACTGCGCCTTGATTTAACTTAAAGACCCATTTGCCGGATATATTCCGGACAGTGGCGACGCGCACAGCGCACGAAGGGCAAAAGATGTCATCTCCTTTTGGGAGCACGACGCTAAAAATACCCGTATAATCTTTTGATATTCTCGTTTTATGCACTTTAATCCATCTACCGGGCCCACGCTTGCGATAGTCAAGCAGCTTCATACCACATTTGCAATAAAGAGTTTTTGTTCTCCACATAAAAGCACTATAACAAAATCACAACCCATAGCAAGCAATCAAGGCAATGAAAAAGCGCGCCGGCTACGCCGGCGCGCTTTTTTGTAATAGGCAACAGCATTATTCATCACCTTTTTTCTTTCTTCCAAAGATAAAGAATCCTGCAAGCGCCAAAAGTATTAGTGCTAACAACCACCACAGCCAGTTGTATGAGCTTGCACCAGCTGCAGCCGCTTGTTGCCCATCGGCAAGATTGGCATTATCTTGACCTGCGTTATCTTGACCTGTAGTTGTATCATCAAATAGTGTAGTATCAGTATTTTCAGTAGTTGTAGCCTCTTGTTGAGCCGTCTCTTCTTGTGTCTGCGCAGGTGCTGTGTTTACAGCAGGCCTATGTGCTGAAGCTGCCGGCTTCCTAGGAGCTCTTTTTGGAGCAGGCTTATTTACAGGAGCAGGTTTTACTAGCGTATAAGACGCAAGAGCCACGCCTGAGTTCTTGTTTGAATTACTTGCATCAAGCAACAAAGCATCTTGAGCCATTTTTACCGTAGCAACTCCTGTAGACTTTGCCTTGAAAGTTATTGTCGCAACTTTAGTTTTAGCGTTAAGCCCGGGGTGAAAGCCAAAGTTGTCAGCTATTACAGCACCAAGCTTATCAATCACCGTTCCGACACGACCTATAACAGGCGCACCACTTACGGGACTGTAAGTTATCAAATCCAATTTATCTGCGGAGAAAGATACCTTCATCTTGGCAGCTGTTACCACCTCCCCTGCATCAGGCACTACATACACAGACGCGGTAACATTTTGCCCTTTTGTGTACACTCCGGAGCCGGGTGTGATTTCAAAATGTGCGGCGCTTGCCACAAACGGAAGCACTAACACGGCTGAGGAAATCATTGTCATTATCTTTTTCATGTTCATACTCAATTTATATTACCTTATAATTAAATTATTCAGACCAAGAAACGGCTACCGCATTCAGGTCAAATATGTCAACCTTGCCATCACAATTGGCATCTCCTGTTGTGGAAGTGCCGTTTGTGCTGCCCCAATGCACTGCCAAGATATTTAAATCAAATATATCAATCTTGCCATCATCATTGAAGTCGGCATCACAAGAGTTGTTTGTAGCACCATAAAGACCGACTATAGTGCCTCCACCGCCTCCATAAGCCATTGTGGTAACTGGTATAAATACAGCCACAAGCATCAACGCAAATAAACTACTTAAAAATATTCTCATACGCATTAATAATTTTGCTAATAAAGAGTACGGATATAATAACACTCTTTTTTATTTTTGCAAGCTTTTTTGTATATCATACAGCTGAATTCGTTGTGAATTATAAATTTGATTTATCTCATTATTCCTCAAACCATATGGAATAAACTTATAAGCATGTAGAAAATAC
>CAYPCF010000035.1:0-5573 GCA_964409155.1 uncultured Candidatus Saccharibacteria bacterium
ATACGTAACAGGCTTGGAGTTATATCAAACTAATCATTCTTCTATTTCCAAATCTTAGAAATGAGATTTCAGACAATAACTAACTATAGAGACCTGTATGGCCTACACATACGAACAAATTTCAATGCAAGACGGGTAGTTCCATTATCCGGAATGAGGTGTTTCATCCCGGGTTCTTGATTTAATAATAAATATATACAATAAACAACCTCCATTGCATGTTTAGTTTTTTTATATAACTGATCTTCTGATATTTTTTTCGACAAGTCATTCATGGCTGATTCAGATAATTCTTCGAATTCCATCAATATATATTTTAACTCCTCCAACTCAACTTTATGTTTATTATCATCAGTAGAATTAATTAAATGGTCAATCATGGAAAAATAGAAAGATTGCATTCGGTCTGGATGTTCAAAGTCGGGCAATCTAGAGTTGAATTGACTATATAATTGAGACAATCTATCCAGTTTTCTATTGCGCAAATTAAGCTCAGGTATGTGACTAAATTTACCGTAAATACTAAGCAACCTCATCTCCTTTTTTAATTTTTCTCTGATATTTTTTATATCCAGCAAGAAATCAGATCGCAACTTGCGATTCAACACTACCCTTAAATAGATATCTGAGAATCGTCCAATTTCTTCTTTAAGTTCTAAGAATAAATCATCCATCTCTTTTTTAATTTTTTCTATCTTAATATCTTGAACTGTCTTTATATGCAATTTCTCAAGCTCTTCGGGAGTTTTAAACGCGGGGATAAACACCGCTTCAATGGTGTGCGTATATACATGTAATTTAGCTAACCGATTACGTGCATTGTTTAAGTCTATGGCAACATTAAGAGATTCTTGAGGGGAACTTTCTAACGAATGAGAGTCTGCCGTGCTCTGTGATAGCTTTGCATACTCTAACAATTTATTTTTTACAAAAGCTATAAGTGTTGGAGTTAATATGGATAGTAAGAAACCGTTTATTGTATCTTCTTCAGTAATACTATAAAGCAGGACATCATGTAAATGATTAATTAAACTTGAGAGTTCTTCAAATTCAGCCTTATCATTTGTAGTAATATTATTTCGATATATATATAAAGATATGAGCTTAGCAAGTAAGTGTTCTTTTAGATCATTTGCATCATCAGAAAACACGCCTGCCTGAATTTGCCTCTCAAGCCTTTCTGTGTCTGATTTTATAGCACCCAAAAATACCTGCGCATTAGGTCCCGCTAAAATCTTATAATCTTCAAGGAAACTATCAATCAATTTGATTTTATCAAAAAAGTCAGTAACTAAATAATCAATATATTCGCCATCTTTCCGTGTGGCTTTATAGTTTCTGGTGTTGTGGTAGGTCTTGTAAATATTAATAAACATTCTCAATTGTTTCTTGAAATCTTCAATTAAAATTCCCGCTTCAACTACCTGTATAGTAATTTTTAAGAGTTCATCTGAAGCAAAGCGCAAATATGCAATAAGTTTACTTGTTTGTTCTATAGCTGGGTCAGCGTTGAGCCCAGTGGGGTCTAAAGCGTCAATTATCCTTGAAGGTACAGGCCCTTCTTGTCCATTGCTCATGCTTTCATATTACTCATAATCTGCTATAATGCAAGCTATATGACAAGAATTTTACTTAAAGACTTAAAGGATTTTAAAGATCAAGAGGTAAGCATAAAAGCGTGGGTTGATGCAAGGCGTGATCATGGGAAGTTGATTTTCTTAGTCTTGCGTGACAGAAGCTCAATTGCGCAAGCCGTAATTCATGCAGGTAACGAAGAAGTCTTCAAGAAGGTAGAAAAAGCAAGGGAAGAATATACAATATCAATGAAAGCGCTTGTTAAAAAGCGCCCTGAAAAAATGATTAAAGAAAATGAAGAAAACGGAGACTTAGAGCTTGAAATTTTAGATTTTGAAATTTTATCAAAAGCGGAAGTTTTGCCATTTGGCAAAGACGCAGAGTTAAACATTGAGACGCACTTAGACCACCTGCCACTTACTTTAAGAAAAAAAGAGATAAGGGATGTATTTAAAGTGCAAGCAACGATAACAAAAGCTTTTAGAGAAACGCTAAATCAAGAAGGTTTTACAGAGTTTCAAGCACCGGCTATCGTAGGAGGTGACGCGGAGGGTGGAGCCGGGGTTTTTAAGATGGAGTATTTTAAAGATAAAACAGCCTACCTAGCAACAAGCCCACAGCTCTACAAGCAAATCATGGTAGGGGTGTTTGAACGAGTCTTTACAATAGGCAAAGTTTTCAGAGCTGAAAAACACGCAACAACTCGCCATTTGTCTGAGTATTCATCAATGGACTTTGAGATGGGGTTTATAGATTCTCACGAAGACATAATGAAGATGCTTGAGAAAGTAACAAGACACATTGTAGAATCTGTAAAAAAAGAGCATAAAAGTATTTTAGAAAATACAGAGCAGGGCGAACCAAGCTTGCCTGAGAAAGAATACCCAAAAATGACTCTAAAAGAAGCCCAAGAGCTAATCTACAAAGAAACAGGAAGGGACAACAGAGACGAGCCTGACTTGGAGCCGGAAGATGAGCGCTTTTTATGCTCATGGGCAAAAGAAAACAAAGGCAGCGATTTTATTTTCATCACGCATTATCCGGTATCTAAAAGGCCGTTTTACACATACGAAGATGAAAATATGCCAGGCTTTACAAAAAGCTTTGACCTTCTTTTCAGAGGAGTTGAAATCTCAACAGGAGGACAGAGAATCCACGACTACCAAAAACTTGTTGAAAATATTAAAAAATGGGGTCTTGACCCGGAGAAATTTGAGTTTTACTTGCAAGCGTTTAAATATGGCATTCCTCCGCATGGAGGCATAGGCATGGGCCTTGAAAGACTTACAGCAAAAATAATGAGTATCAAAAATGTGAAAGAGGCAACGCTTTTCCCACGCGATATGACGCGCATTGACTTGTCGTTAGCGCAAGATAATTTGGAAAACAAATCATGATAACAGAGTCCAAAAGCAAACAAACCACTTTTGAAGTATCACTTGATAATTTTACAGGTCCGTTGGATTTATTGCTTGAGTTGATAGAAAAAAGAAAGCTCCCGATAAATGAAATATCCTTGACTAAGGTAACCGATGAGTTCATAAAAAAAGCTCAGCAACATCATTACCGCAAAAAAGATTACGCTGAATTCATATCACTTGCCGCAACTTTGATATTTATAAAATCAAATTCTCTTCTACCACCTCAGGAAAGGGAAGAGAGTGACTCTCAAGAAAGCGCAGAGTTGCAAAGACGCTTGTCCGCCTTGGCAGAACTGAAAAATATTGCCTCAAACACCAAAGCTGCCTATTTAAAAAATCCTTTGTTTAGACGATCTCAATCTAAAAATAAACACAATAAAACAGTCAGATACATTTTCCCGTCAACTTTAGCTGAACGCATAGAAGAACACAGATTTGCCATCTTGGAGCATTTACCGATCTTTCAAGATAAGACAAAGATTAAAAAAAGCAAAGTCAGAACCCTCCAAGAAGTCTTGCGTGATATCAAGCGCAAACTTGCAAGCAAAATTGAAATAACATTTAATACTCTCAATCTGAGAGATAAACATGATAAAGTCCTTGGTTTCCTTGCCATATTGGAAATGAAAAGAAAAGGGGAAGCCGAATTATTGCAAGACAGCAATGGAGAAATTATAATATCATCAAAAACTAATTCAATACCTTACTATGGCTAAATTACAAGACAAAGATAAATTACTGGCACTCCTTTTTGCCAACAATACTATGAGCAAAAAGCAGCTCGCATCATCAGGTATCAACATAGAGTCTGCTCTTAAAGACTTGAAAGAATCATTGTCAGACAGTATTTTTAAAATAGTGGAAAGCGACTCTGATTTGGAATTAGCCTTGCTAAATGAAGCCTCTGATTATGTCAACAAAAAAGCAAAAGAGGATGAGAAAGAGGAACTGACAGACACGGCCGCGCAAATCCTAACGCTCATTATGTATTGTTCACCAATCAGCAAAGCCGACATAGACTACATCCGCGGTGTCAACTCGGCTACTTCTTTACGCAAACTGCTTATGAGAGGTCTGATAGAGAAGAGCAAGCACAAATCACAAACTTTATATATGCCTACTACGAAACTTCTCGCAGACATGGGTGTTGACAAAGCAGATGACTTGCCGGACAAAGACGCTTTTTGCAAAAGAATAAAAGAAGTGTTATCCTTAAAGTATGAGCAACGCGACTAAACAATACAACAAAAAACAAATATTATCTCTTGCTGTTTTAGCGATAGTAGTGTTACCCGCTCTTGTTTTAGAGCTGCGCTTTGCCGCTGTTAATTTTCAACGCAATAATATGAAAGCGGCAGTAGGAGATTTGCGCTACAATAACACAAGCCAGATACAACAACAGCAAGAGCAGAGGGTTTTCCCGGAACCACAAGTAAAAGCCAAAGCATACGCTGTATATGATGATACCGAAGGACGCGTTATAGCCGGCAAAAACGAGAACGCGCTGCTCCCTTTGGCATCAGTTACGAAAATATTTACATCCATTATAGCCTTACAGCATTTAAACCCGGACACAATCATAACCATAAAACAGGAAGATCTTGCTACCGAAGGCAACAGTGGGCTAAAAGCGGGGGAGAAATGGCGCTTAAAGACACTTATATCTTATATGTTAACTGTCTCTTCTAACGATGCCGCATCAGCTTTGGAACGAACCCTAAAGAACAAGACTCATAAAAATTACAAAGACCTGTTTGCGCAAACCGCTGCTAAGATTGGACTGCAAGAAAGCTTTGCTGTTAATCCAAGCGGTTTGGATGAAAGTGTGAATTTTAGCGGAGCTTACGGCTCTGCTGCAGAAGTGTCAAAAGCTTTAGCGTACGCAGCCAAGAACTACCCTGATATATTTGCGCCGACAACAAAGCGAGAGTTGGAATTCACCAGTCTTAGCGGTTACAAGCACATCGCCAGAAACACAAACCAGAGCATCCCTGAAATATTCAATGCGATAGCCAGCAAAACCGGCTTTACAGACTTAGCTGGAGGTAACTTAGCGGTAGCGTTTGAGATAGAACCCGGACATGTGATTACAATAGCGGCTCTTGGCTCAGACAAAACAGGGCGTTTTGAAGACATTAAAAAACTTTATAAATCTGTGATACAATATTATTCAAATTAATTTTATGGAATTATGTTAGAAAAAGAACGAGATGAATATTTAGAAGAGATATACGAACTTCTAAAAGAAAACAACAAAATGTTACGAAGCCAAAAAAGGGCGCGTATAATGTCTGGGATATTACGCATGCTGTGGTTCGTGGTGGTTGTAGGAGTGCCTGTATGGCTGTATTTTCATTATATCCAACCGGCTTTGGGTAACCTACAAGATAACCTTAAAGTCCTGGAAAACCTAAGCCAAAGCAACCCTCAAATAGGAAAACAAGTAGAGCCAATAATCCAAACTGTAAAAACCCTGATGGCTACCTTTGGAGCATCTGCACAATAGCCTGTTAGCAGTTGGATTTGCTCTCCGGCATAATAAAAACCCGCGCTTGCGGGTTTTTGTGCCGGAGGGGA
>CAYPCF010000036.1:0-5548 GCA_964409155.1 uncultured Candidatus Saccharibacteria bacterium
TGTGAACGGCTTGCAGATGACTTGATGGTGATACCTGTAGGCTTGTGCTCTATCCTGACTGCGGTCTCAACCTTATTTACATTCTGCCCGCCTGCGCCCCCGGAGCGCATGAAGCTTATTTGTAAGTCGCTGTCTTTCAACTCCACATCATTATTAGACTTTATCTCAGGCAAAACTTCCACCATAGCAAAGCTTGTCTGTCTTTTACCTTGCGCATTGAACGGGCTGATCCTTACAAGACGATGTACGCCAGACTCTTTTTTCATTAGAGCATAAGCCATCTTCCCTGACAGCTTAAAACTCACTGATCTGTATCCGGCACTACTAACATTCTCATCTATAAGAGTTAACTCCCAACCTTTCTTGTCTGCAAATTTTCTATACATACGAAAGAGCATAGCTGAAAAATCCTCTGCGTCATCACCACCGGCACCTGAAAATATGTTTACAATAGCGTCAGATTTGTCGTATTTACCAACTCCCGCAAGCTCATCTTTTAACTCTTGCAAACGCTGTATTTTATATTGCGCAGTCTTGTTATCTCGCCAGAACGATGGACTTAACATGTCTTGTTCTATCTGTTTGATTTCTTCTTGAACTTTACTTTTGTTCATGAGCCAGAAAGCGGACTCGAACCGCTGGCCTACCCCTTACGAAGGGGTTGCTCTACCAACTGAGCTATTCTGGCAACTGTAAAAAGTGTAAATCAATTTAGCGCAAAAGCAAGCCGGACTAATAGACACACAGAAAATGAGCCGTTGCGCGGACTTGAACCGCGGACCTTTCCCTTACCATGGGAATGCTCTACCGGCTGAGCTACAACGGCTTGTGCAACAAAGCATAATACATGATACGCAAAAATATTTATAAATCAACCGCTCTATTATCAACATGTAAAAAATTTAAATTAGGTGAAATCTTTTCACCTCTTAAACTGTTAATGATATTTTGTAAGTGTGTATCTTTGTTGTATAATAGTTAATCTATGGATTACTATAAAAAAAGTTTGGAGTTACACAAAAAAAATAAAGGGAAGCTTGAGCTATGCTCTAAAGTCAAAATTGAAAATAAGGATGATTTGTCTGTTGCGTATTCACCCGGAGTTGCGGCACCATGTCTTGCTATCAAAGATGGTGCAAACCCAAAGGAATACAGCTCCGCAAAAAATACGGTAGCCGTTATATCTGACGGCTCTGCTGTCTTAGGTCTTGGCAACATAGGTCCCGTGGCCGGATTGCCGGTAATGGAAGGCAAAGCTGTCTTATTTAAAGAATTTGCCGGATTGGATGCTTTCCCGATCGTTCTTGATACTCAAGATACAGAAGAGATAATCCAGACTATTAAAAACATAGCCCCGACATTTGGCGCCATTAATTTGGAAGATATTTCAGCCCCAAGATGCTTTGATATTGAGGAACGCCTAATCAATGAATTAAATATCCCTGTTTTCCACGATGACCAGCATGGCACCGCCATAGTTGTCTTGGCAGGACTGATCAACGCCATGCAAATTACAAACAAAAACCCTGACACTTCTAAAGTTATCATAAATGGTTCCGGCGCTGCGGGAATCGCAATCACAAGACTTTTGTATCGCTATGGTTTCAAAAACATAACCCTGATAGACAGTGGAGGTATCGTATCAAAATGTAGAGCAGACCTAAACACTGCTCAGAAAAAAGTCATGGAATGCTGCACTATGGCAAATATTTGCGGAAATCTTAAGGATGTGATAATGGGAGCTGATATATTCATTGGTGTATCTGTAGGAAATGTATTAACAGAAGAAATGGCTGCCAGCATGGCAAAAAACTCTATAATTTTCGCACTGGCAAATCCGGAGCCTGAAATCTCTCCTGAAAAAGCTCTCGCAGCCGGGGCTGCCATTGTCGCAACCGGAAGATCAGATTATCCAAATCAAGTCAACAATGTCTTAGTATTCCCTGGCATATTCAAAGGAGCCCTTGAACACGGGGTCACGAAAATAACCCCTGAGATGAAAATATCTGCGGCCAAAGCATTGGCATCTGTTGTCAAATCACCTACCCAAGACATGATAATCCCTGAGCCATTCAACAAAGAAGCAACAGAGGCCGTGGCAAACGCAGTCAGGTAAATTTGCGCAACACAACCTAAAACCTGCAAGGAGTCGCCTCCTTGCAGGTTTTTGCCAAGACCAAGGTGTATTAGAATTCTATAAAGCGTGGAACTATACGGACTTTTACTGACTTGCTTTCGTTGTTTGAACCATCGGTACACGAGACTGTGTATGTTGTGTCTTTGGTCAAATTACTTGTTTTTTCTACACCAGCCAGACGACTCCAAGCATCATTAACAAGTGGATTGTCTTCGGATACGTTACAACTTGTATAACCATTGGAATGCCAAGTTATGTAACTTACTCCCCCTTCGCGTATAAGTTGTGGGTCAGCTGAAATGGAAACTGATTTGCCGCCCGCAGCTCCACATGCGCCACAGTCCTGAGCGCATAAGTTACAATCCTCCCACTGTGAACAGATATTATCACCACAAACATAAGTATAGACCGTATCCGTTCGGGAAACAGATTCACTGTTGTTCTGACAAGTAAGTGTGAAGTTCTTGTATGAAGAGTTGATAGCGCCGGTATCAGCCCCTGCGGTGTTGTTTGTCGGCTTGGACCCGGACCATCCATCTGATGCCAGACAACTGTTCGCACCGGATGAGAACCAATACAGCTTTGAAGATGAGCCCACCGGCACCGCTTTAGGTTGCGCGTAAAATGTCAAGGAAATCTTTGAGCCGGGCACCACTGTAAAGTCTACAGAAAATTCACAAGGCTGAGGATCAAACACAGCAGAATCAAAATCAGAAAAATCAAATGCGCTACCACAGATACCTGCAGATGCCGGAACTTCAAAGTTTAATGTATGCACCCCAAGTGACAAACTATTGGGCAATGTGGCAATGACCGTAGCTTTACTGTCTGAGGCATCCATTATCTTAACTTTCGTACTTGTCGCATTGTCAATCCATGCATATGCTTCCGCCCCCGGGTACTTGTTGACACCTCCGGCAAAGTTGTCTATGGCAGAGAATGAAAATATGACATCGTCATTTTGACCGACTTCCTTGGTAATGTTAGGAAAGTTTACCTCAAAACGAGCTTTTGGAGCATCCAGACTGTCAAATACTTCAGCATGAGTATAAGTCGTAGGGACAAACGGCAATAAAGCAAATATTATCCACAACAACATATTCTTCTTTTTAGCAAAAACGAGAGCCGCTAACAACAATACGAACAGGAATATGACGGCTAAAACGGTTATCAACGTGTCCATACTTATAAGTGATGAAATGCGCTCGGAAACAGTCTTCGGCGCAGGGCTATTTACATCACGCACGATTAACAAGCCCACTGAGCGGTCTTTTAATCCTTTTATCGCGATGATATCTGAAGCTGTATAGTCATCTGCTTTATTGTGTTTTTTATAAATTATAACAAACGGCGCGCTATTGGCTTTACATTTGTTTGCGTCATATACAAAACTGCGAGCCAAGGGCGCTATGCTGTATAAGTTTGTGTCTTGGAATTGACACACTTTACCACCGTCCAACATCCCCACTAAGAGCATACGGTTCTTGGAGTATAAAGAGCCATTTATGTAAAAATTAACTTTATGACGAGCAGGATCATGTTCAAGAGTTAAAATCTTAGTGTAATCTCCTTGCCTGAAGTATCTGAAATAGCTGACATTGCTTTGCGCTGATTTAGATAGTAATTTGGCAGATATATCCATCGTGCCATAAGGCAGCGAACTGAGCGGGATACTGAAATCTATAGAATCTGTTACAGAATTTGGCAACACAAAGCTATCTTTAAAGAATTCTTTCAGTTGTCCGGTTTTTTTAACTGAAAAAAGCAAAGAGAATTTATCATGTTCTTCAGCTGAGATAGCCGGACTGATGCTGCAGTGCACAGGCGCTTTGTCTTTTACGGTCTTATTTTCTATGTTGCATTTGATGGTATATTTAAACATTGGCTCCTCAGAGTTCTTGACATGCAAAACGCCGGCGGACTTTACCGAACTTACACCAAGCCCTTCCACTGTGAGTTGGAAAATAGCATCGTAGTCCCCTTTTGGTAACCTTACATTATCCAAACTAAAAGTGACTGTTCTCTCAGACATTGCCTTGATAGATTGAGGGGAAGCCTTGA
Source organism: uncultured Candidatus Saccharibacteria bacterium (assembly GCA_964409155.1). Lineage (GTDB taxonomy): Bacteria > Patescibacteriota > Minisyncoccia > Phycocordibacterales > UBA2100 > S143-145. Next base: position 4,199 of record CAYPCF010000036.1, read on the forward strand.
CTGGTAAACGCAACACTTCTTTGGATGACTTATCAGACAAAAAAACCAAGAATGCATTGAATTTTTTTACCGAATGAGTAGGGTTTACAACTTTTAATACACCCTCTGCATGCCCGGAATCCATCTTATAATTTAAGTTAACTTCTTTTAATGCCAAAGTCTGCACAGCTTTAAGGCGCACAGCTTGAGCTTGTGGAGCTAAAAAAGCCACTAAAATAATGACCCATAACAATGTTTTAATTTTCATGACTTATATTATACAACATTTTATATTGTTGAAATGCGTTTTATGTGGATAAGTTGCCTTTTGTAAAGTTTTTGTTATAATGTCGCCGTTGCGGGTGTAGCTCAGCTGGTTAGAGCGTCCGCCTGTCACGCGGAAGGCCGAGGGTTCAAGTCCCTTCACTCGCGCAGAAAAAAGCCGGTGTAAGCCGGCTTTTTAAATGTGAGAGTGAAGCAAAAGTCACTGCTGACTTTTGCGTAGGGACTTGAAAAGAGCGAGTATATCGCAAGCGGAGCGAGCGATACGAGCGTCGGGGCCGAGGCTGCTTAGTGAAAGCGAGCCTGAAAGGCGAAGCTTGAACTTAGCAGCGGTGGCCAAGTCCCTTCACTCGCGCAGAAAAACACTACGCAAGCAGTGTTTTTAAGTGATGGAAAACATGGAGGTTCAACCTCCACACCTCATGGAGGTTGAACCTCCATGTTTTCTCTTTGCGCAGCTATAGTATAAAACCTCAGAATAAAAACGCCGGAAGCTAGGCTTTCGGCGTTCTTGCTTTTGTGCCGAGGACAGGGATCGAACCTGTGACCTTGGGTTTATGAGTCCCACGCTCTAACCAACTGAGCTACCCCGGCTTGGCGTCTAGCATATCATTTTTTATATCTTTTTCAAGGCTGTTTATTTTTATTACATATACAAAACTTGCTGTGTTTTAACAAAACGCGTATCACAATTCTATTAACTATGAATCTCGCGATGATATCTGCGCTATTGAAAACACAAGGTTTCCGTCAAATTTCGTGCGCACACAAAAAATTTGATTTCTATACTGAGCCAAAATCTCTATGAATTCCCTATTTTGAGATTTAACGGTTAATATCTTTATCTCTTGTCTTATATCTACCGATGCTTGCACAACTTTTATGAGCGCCTCTTTAGCCGTCCATAGTATATAAAAATTACGCCAATTTTTATCGCCCAGCACAGCATACTCATGCTCTTTAAACAAATCCAACACGGCTCTCTCCTTCTCCACTATAAACTCCACATCCACACCAATGCAAGATGACGAAGCACAAGTAAATACCACAGCGGCGCCGTTAAAATCCTTATGAGCTATTGAATTATAT
>CAYPCF010000037.1:0-1393 GCA_964409155.1 uncultured Candidatus Saccharibacteria bacterium
AGCTTGCGCATCAAGCGTCAAACTTACGCTATGATGCTTTGGCGCATCTTATAGATGAGCTTGCCGATGCAAACATTGACAAATCTTGGGAGATTGATGTAAATGCCCTTATGGAGGCAAAAGCAGCGTTTGAACAAGCGTATGAGCTCAGTATAAAGTGCACAGATTCTAAAAATCTATCAAAACATCCGGATACTTACGATGAAATTCGTAATCCAATCTTTGAGATGAATGCAGAAAAAATACACCTATTTTTAAGAATACTTATAAGAAAACTAAATGACGATGCCGAAAAAGATTTCCAAAGAGGCTACAAAAAACTTTGTAAAATTATTCTGACAGGCTCTAACTCTGCTATCCGTTCAATAAGAAAAGCTTGTAGATTAGTTAATTTAAATATTTAAAAAGACAAAAACAACATGCACTACTTTAAAACTTTTGCCAAAACATATGTGCTTGCAATACAATAAAAAAAGTGTATTGTAAAGGTGTTTAAAATAAATTTGCATGAGCAATGAAAGTATAGAAACATTGTTCCGGTGCCTAAAAGAAAGTGAGACTGATGGGCAGGACGGCCTTTCTGTGACTATTGAAGACTATTCACAAAAACATCACATAACTTTTATTAAACAAGACGGAGCATATTACTTTAGAAAAATCGGGGAATCAAGATTATACCCATACATACAATTAAACAGAGTTCTTGATCTATCCCAACGTGCAACTTTTACCATTGTTAAAACCGATAATTTAAAAACTAAACAAGACAAGACAATAGAGAAAATTCCTGAGTTTGACAGCCCAGAATCTGTTATAGAGCGGCTTCGTCTGCGGTATCCCGCCTTTATAATAAAGGAAAAATTTAAACAAATCTTAAATGGATTGTCACAAAAATTAGCAGAGCGTAAGATTTCCAGAACAGAAAGGAGTAAAATTTGGAGTTCAATCTATGCTGTAATAGTTGCTATGCATGTGATAGCTGATGCAAAATCAAGCGCCTCTTTTACCTCTATGTTCTCGCAACCTGGTATATTATACAATCAGGTTATAGATCCAAATTCTCTTATCAGAAACTCGGAGCAAGCAAAACGACTGTTTAATATTATACAAAAAAGCCCAGGCGTAAAGATAAATAACCTAACTGGTATGCAAGTAGGAAAGGGCCTGCCCGAACCCTATAAAGTCAATGATTTTGATAGAGCCGTACAGCTTTGCAATAAATTCGGTATCCGTTTCAAGAATCTATCTTCTATGATGAACAAAAGAGGTATTCCTAATGAAAAGGATTTGAAGAATTTGGAACGTTTGAAAGGGTTCTGCGATGAAAATAATGTTAGGTTTGAGAGTGTTTCTTCTATGATGAACGGAAGAGGTATTCCGAATGAAAAGGATT
>CAYPCF010000037.1:1493-5164 GCA_964409155.1 uncultured Candidatus Saccharibacteria bacterium
TTTGAGAGTGTTTCTTCTATGATGAACGGAAGAGGTATTCCGAATGAAAAGGATTTGAAGAATTTAAAGCAACTCAAAAAGTTATGCGATGAAAACGAAATCAAGTTTAAGAGTGTTTCTTCTATGATGCACGGAAGAGGTATTCCTAATGCGACAAAAATTTCTCAAATAAAAAGCATTGTCAAAGAATATAATCTATCTGACAGAATATCCAAAACATTAGCGTTGCTAATGTTCAAAAAAGAAAAGAAAGAAATAGATATAAAAGAATTTGTTGAAAAACTGCAGCTTGTTCCAAAAGAAATAGTTATAAAAATAAATATGATAGAAATATACGACACTCTATCATATGAACTACTCAAAGAGCTTGTAAATACTTACTATGAATACAAAGCAAAAATAGAAAAATACATCCGCTCACAGACTGGCGCGCAACTCAGCAAACACGTAATGAATACCCTTTGGAAACATTGCATAGCATATTACATAACAGGTTCTAAAGACAAACTAGACTCTGACTTGCAAGAGGTTTTAGAAAAATACAATGAATTTTGGGAACTGTTATATCAATTACATGTTCAGAATTATCTAGAAAATGTAGAAACAAGCAAAAAATACAGCTCACGCGATATATCAGAGCTATTAAGGTTAAACTTGGCGCAAACCATGCTGTTGTTTGCAATGCAGTATACAAATACAAAAGGGGTTAACGGATATATAAAGAGGGGACAAAAAAGTAGTACAAAAGCAATCAGTTTTGACGAAACTTTGGGAGATGATGGCAGGCAAATGCATGAGGTGATAGGCGATGAAGGAGCAGAAGAACAACGCGAAAATCAAGAGCTTCGTATGTCTCTTGAATCCATCACACAAAACCTTGAACTAGACTCTGAAACAGTAAAGCTAATAAAAGAATTTTTAGCAAATGATATCAGCAGTGCAGGGATAGAAAAACTTGGCAAAAAATTAAAGGGTAATCCAGAAGTTATGGCTGCATTGTTTGGAGATGGCTAAGCGCCCTGTCCAAAACGCAAAATGTTTTTGATTTTTCTGCCCATTTTTTTAAGAAGCACTCTTTCTTTTTTCTTTTCTCTTCTTATTCTGCGAGAAAGTTCGTCTTTTGCCTCATCTAACGCTGCATGCAAATGCTCGCCCCATCCTACGGCATGAATTCTTTTACCAGGAGCATTAACTGTAATATCTACTCTGTATCTTCTGCCTTGTTCTTCCTCTCCTTCTTGGAGTTCAACTTCAAAAAATATTGCATCATTATCTTCATTTTGCAAATATTTTAGAAGTTGAGATATTTTCTCGTCTATATATGCTCTTAAATCATCTGTAACTGTTAACCCCCCTTTTGTTTTTATGTTTATGTTCATAGGCTTTATTTTAATTTATATTTCTATTATAGCATAATTTGCGGTAGATAAAAAAGCGGGCGCGCCGAAGGCGCGCCCGCAAAAGCGACCATATCAATATTTAATAAGAAACCTCTTTTTAGGGCTTCTGTGCCCTGTGAGTATCTCTGCGCGTGCCCCTTTGAAAATCTGAGATAGTAAATACAAAACCCTTTTGTTGGCCAAGTTATTTTGCGCAGGTTCTTTTACATAGATTTCGTATTTCTCTTCTGAGATTTTTATCACTTTTTCCTTTTTTGCGCCTGCAAAAACTTGCGCCGATACCACAAACTCTTTTTGGGGCGCGCCCGAGCTTCGCTCGGGCGCGCCCTTACTTTGCCCTGTCATAGACTCCGTAAAACTCAGCTTTTTCTATAACATGCCCTTCTATCGCATCTTCAAGCTCTTTTTGAGTTAAACCTTCAGGTAAATTTAAATTCTCATCCAATGCATAAAGCTTGAAAAAATACCTATGCTCTGTTGGCTCAAACTGAACGGGAGGACAAGGCCCTATGTATGCATTTTGCCCTGCGTCATTTTTGCCTTGAGTAGCCGACGCGCTGTTTTCTTCAATCTTTCTTGTGTCTGCCGGCAAATTATACAAAAGCCAATGTGTAAAATGCCTGTCGCTTCTTACCTGCTCCGGCACATCAGGGTCATCTACAATCAAGACCAAAGACTTTGCGTCATCCGGCACATTTTCAAATACAAGCTCAGGGTTTATATTTTCTCCATCGCAAGTAAATTTTGAAGGAATAACACCCCCATTTTCAAAAGCTGTGCTATATATTTTCATAGACTTATGTTTTATTTCCTCTGTTTCATTTTTGTTAACAACTTTTCGGTTATCTTGTTTTAGGTCTTGCTCCTTATAATCCATCCAGAAATAAAATGAAACACCGAGCGCAACGGCTATCGCGCCAAGCAATATTCCACCAAATATGTCTGATAAGTAATGCACACCAAGATAAATTCTACTTAGATCAATCAACAGCACCCACAATAAAAGCCCTGATATTATTTTATAACTATGCTTTACATTTTTCAAGCGCAATAAAGTAAAGATTAAAATGCCGGCAAATGCGGCAGATATGGTTGCATGCCCTGACGGGAATGACGCCCCATGCTCAGCTATGCGCATGTAGTGTGGTCGTGGCCTGTTTACTGCATGTTTCAGTATAAATACGGATGCGGCTGCAAAAATCAGCGTCGCCCATACGGATATTATCACTTTTATATACTCCTTACGATACAAAAACAGTGAAAATACAAGCACCGCGGGCAACAAGATATACCACTTTGCAGAATATGTAATAATATGCAAAAATGTAAAGATTGCAGTGTTAAAATGACTGTAAATAGCGCCAAAACCCCAGGCGTCCAATTCTCTGACTATGTGTTCTTGCTCTATCACCATCACTGCCCAAAAGACAAAAACGCTATACATTGCAACTATAAACAACAACACCCGCGGGAAAGCTCTTGACTGAAACTGCTTCAGAAACTTTATTTTCAAATCCTTCATAAGGTCAAATTCTTTTATCAGAACCCATGCAAGATATGACACTACTACAAATACAATGAACAACTGCAGCTGCCCCACCCATGATTGCCCTGCCAAAAAAGACTTGGCAAAAAGGTAGCCCATCCCGGGCCACATCGCGCTCCAGCCGATGGCACCCAAAAAATTATAGAGCATGAACTTACGCCTATCCATGGACAACATACCGGAGACAAATGGTATTGTCTCTTTAATAAAAGGCACAAAGCGCCCGAGCATGACACTTTTTGCCCCGTGTTTTTTTATGAAGTCCTCTGCAAGCTTGATGCCTTTGCTGTCTATAAACTTGACTTTCCGGACTATTCCCATTCCATATCTGGCGCCGAGCCAATATCCTATATTATCACCTATAGTGGCGCCAATGATTGCCAACGGTATAATGTAGTAGATTTTCACACCGCCAAAAGCAGCAGCGGCACCTATGACCATCACAGTCAACGACGCGGGCACCAACATACTCAGACCAATAACCGCCTCTGTAACAGCCAAGAGAAAGACCAATAAATACACAGCTGAGTGCAAAGACTCTATCCATTGAAAAATTGCGGTTACATCATGCATCATTGTCCATATACTAACATGCCGGCAATAAAGAGTAAATAAAATCAAACTATTTTTCTTTTGTAAATGCTTCTATAAGCTCTCCAAAAACAACAAAACCGCCACACAAAGCGCAAAAAACACAGACAACAAAACCGCTCCTGCCGACAAAT
>CAYPCF010000038.1:0-5127 GCA_964409155.1 uncultured Candidatus Saccharibacteria bacterium
ATAAGTTTTTATGAAAGAAAAATTGAAGGCAAAAGCGACAAGCGCTAGCTGGTAGAGTTTATCTAACAAAGAGCGGGAAAAGCTGATAGAGAAAGAAGCAAATCGTATAGTGCAAAACACAGGGTACAAAAGCAAGCAAGAAAAAGCCAAAGCGCGCAAATCAAACGGCACACGCGCAAATACTGACCCAAGAAAGCGTAAGCAAGAAGGCAACAGACCAAACCCAAAGAAAAGAAAGCACAAGGGGGGCTACAAGCAAGCATAGCTAAACTAAAATGTAAATAAATACACAGCTTTAAAAAATTGTTTTAGATACTTTGTATTATGATCAATGCTTAGAGTTGCTGCATTGATAGTCAATTACAATCTTCCAAGCAACTTTTATTTATACCGTTTAATCTATAATATCGATCGAGATTATAGATTAACGGGGTGTTTTACGGCATTATTGTTTTGCTGTAAGTAATTGTATTTCAGATAGTGCAAGAAAATAATTTGAAGCAAAGAGCTTTTGCTGTATAATATGTGAGCTATGAAAGATTACTATGAAATACTTGGGGTATCTCGCAATGCGACTCAAGAAGATATAAAAAAAGCTTTTAGAAAGCTTGCGCAAAAATATCATCCGGACAAACCTGAAGGCAATGAGGAGAAATTTAAAGAAATTTCCGAGGCATACTCTGTATTGTCTGATGAGAAAAAACGCCAGCAATACGACATGTTTGGCTCCTCCGGCGCCGGTGCGGGCGGATTTGATTTTTCGGGCTTTCAAAACGCGGGATTTGACTTTTCTCAATTTGGCTTCGGTGGGCAAGGCGGCTCTGTAGAATTTGACTTGGGGGATATATTTAACGACTTTTTCGGCACTACCGGCAACTCAGCAGGACAAACAAGAGGAGCTGACATACAAGTGGATTTGGAGATAACCCTAAAAGAAGCTGTTTACGGCGCAGAAAAAATCATCAAGCTTAAAAAGCTGTCTATCTGCAAAAAATGCTCAGGGATAGGTGGCTCAAACCTACAAGACTGCAAGAAGTGCAATGGCACAGGGCAAGTAGAACAAATCAAAAAGACTATGCTCGGTTCTTTCCGCACAGTATCGGCGTGTCCTGATTGCGCCGGCTCAGGAAAAATACCGAAAACGAAGTGTTCCACTTGCGCGGGAGCCGGGGTTGTATTGCAAACAGAAGAGATTAAGCTGCAAATCCCTCAAGGCGTAGAAGACGGCTCCACACTGAGAGTCCCGGGGCAAGGTGAAGCCGTCAAAGGAGGACTGGCGGGAGATTTGTATGTACACATACACATAAAACCCGATCCTGTCTGGCAACGACAAGGTGGCAGTCTCGTAACTCATTTACATATCAAGCTAACAGAGTCATTGCTTGGCACAAAAAAAGACATCGTAACTCTGGATGAGAAAACTCTCACGGTCACGGTTCCGGCACTGGTTAAACACAAGGACATCTTAAGAATTAAAAATGCCGGCGCACCTGACAGATTCGGTAAGAAAGGGGACATCTTAATTAATATAGATATAGACCTGCCGAAACGTCTAAGCAAAAAACAAAAATCCTTGATATCAGAGTTGCAAGACAGCGGTATGTAAACTGTGATATAATACTCAAATGTCAAAACACAGAAAAAGGAAGTATTGGAAAAAAAGAAAGCACCACACACAGGGACATGATAAGCAGATAGACACACAAACAAACAACAAAAAAGTTGAGAGTGTGACAGGGGTCTTGTTGTCACTAAGGTCGGGCGCCGCGTTTGTAAAAGACACAGAAGGTAATGAAGTTTTTGTCCCGGCCTTTTGCACAAACTCTGCTATGCATTTAGATGAAGTGGAAGCGGAAGTTTTGCAGCACAGTATATCTCACGATAAAAACAAGGAGGCTTGTGTCACCAGGATTATATCCAGAGCTAACACGGAAATGGTTGGAGTGGTTAGTCGCGACATTAAAAACGGACTTGTCTTCCGCCCCGATAATCCAAAGCTTCCAAAAAAAATGCTCATCAAAGAGCAAGATGCTATGCCGATAAAAGTAAACGACAAGATACTTGTCTCTTTTGACTCTTGGACAGACCCACAAAAAGAACCTGTCGTATCTGTAAAACAAATCATCGGCCAAGCGGGGGAGCATGAGACGGAAACAAAAGCAATATTGCTGTCGCATCAATTTCAAGACAAGTTTCCGTCCTCCGTCTTGCTGTATGTTGAGCAACAAGAAAAAGGGTCATGGGCGGACAATTCAGACTACTCAAACAGAGAAGATTTCCGCAGAAAAGTGACTTTTACCATAGACCCCGAAGATGCAAAGGATTTTGATGATGCTTTATCTGTGCACGAGACAGAAGATGGATATGAGGTGGGAGTGCACATAGCTGATGTGTCTCATTATGTAAAATATAATGACCCGATAGATAAAGAAGCGCAAAAACGGGGGACTTCGGTTTATCTGGTTGACCGCACAATCCCAATGCTACCTGAAATCTTATCAAATGATTTGTGTAGTTTGCGTCCGAAAGAAGACAGACGCGCTTTTTCTGTTATATTTAATTTCAACAAAGCGTTGCAAATGGAAAGCTACCGATTTGCCAAGACTCTAATAAACTCAAAAGAGCGCCTAAGTTACAAACAGGCTCAAAATATCTTGAACACAAAAACAGGAGTACTACTTAAAGAACTAAGACTTCTTGAGGAAATTGCAGATAAATTAAAAAGCACAAGAAAGAAACACGGTTTCCTGGATTTTTCTAGCCCTGAGATTGAGTTTGAACTTGATGAGACAGGTAAGCCGGTTGCAGTGTATCAAAAAGAGCGCTTAAAAACCATGCAAATCATAGAAGAATGGATGCTTCTTGCCAACAAAACCGTGGCGCAAGAAATGCAAAAAGCAATTAGCAAAAAACAAATACCGGCTTTTATTTTCCGCATCCACGAAGATCCGGATCCGGAGAAGATAGAAGAGCTTGCCGCCTTCTTGCGTTTAATCGGGCACGACCTGAAACACAACTCAGGCAATGTGGACCTTCTGTCGCTTTCAAATATGTTAAATTCTCTGACCGACAGTGTGCTTAAAGCCACTGTGGAACATGCTACCTTGCGCGCGATGGCCAAAGCGGTTTACAGCCACAAAAACATCGGGCACTTCTCCCTTGGTTTTAAAGATTATACACATTTCACATCACCAATAAGAAGATATCCTGATATTATCGCGCACAGAATTCTACAAGCTTTCTTGAGCAAAGAAGCACTCCCAAAACACGAAATGGATCACTACAAGCTTCTTGCGGTTGACTCAAGCAAAAGAGAGATAGAAGCCACAAAGGCTGAAAGAGAAAGCGTCAGATACAAGCAACTGGAATACATGAAAGATAAAGTCGGTAAGGAATTTTACGGTGTTATAACAGGACTGAGTAAAAACGGTGCCTTTGTCGCAGAAGAAAATACTCTTGCAGAAGGTTTTGCGCCACTATCTAAAATGAAAGAATACTACACATACAACGAAGCAGAGCATATGCTGCAATCTCAAAGTGGAAAGAAATTAAGGATAGGGGACAAAGTGCTAATGTCCTTATATGCGGTATCTTTTGACGACAAAACGCTTGAGTGGGAAATCAAGGCCTAATTTTACTTGCCATTGAGATATTTTTCTGTTAAAATGCGCGCCATATGACAAAAAAACAAGATAACAAATTTGCGGTAATCAGAACCGGAGGAAAGCAATACATTGTTCGTGAGGGCGATACCATTAAGGTAGAAAAGCTATCAGATGATTTGAAAGAAGGAGCTTCTGTGAATTTTGACGATGTTTTGCTTGTCGCAGAAGGTGAGAATGTCAAGATTGGTGAGCCGACCTTGAGCTCTGCTAAAGTGGAGGCAAAGTTTATAGAAAATGCCAAAGACAAGAAAATATCAGTAATAAGATTTAGAGCAAAATCCAGATATTTCAAAAATAAAGGCCACAGGCAAAATTACTCCAAACTGGAAATCACAAAGATAGCCGACTAATTGAAACTTATGGTACTTATGCATCTGGCGCTACGCGCCAGATGCATTTTAATTTCAGATTTAAAAAACATTTAAATCTGTATCTGCTTGTTTTCAGTCTGTCTTTTGCTATACTTGTGCCATGAAAAGAATTTTGACGGGAATAAAGCCAAGCGGAGATTTACATCTTGGAAATTATTTTGGGGTAATAAAGCCACTGTTAGAGCTTCAAGATACAAAAGGCGCGGAGCTTTTTGTCTTCATTGCAAATTATCACGCGCAAACAAGTGTAAAAGATAAAGAAAAACTGGAAAAAAACACTCTGAATATTTTAAAAACATATCTTGCATCAGGTCTTGATCCTGAGAAGACGACAATTTATCTGCAAAGCGATGTCCCTGAGGTGCATGAGCTTTCATGGATTTTTGCCACTTTAACAACGATGCCGGAGCTAATGCGTGCTCATGCATTTAAAGATGCAGAGGCTAAAAATAAAGATATAAATGTAGGGATTTTTACTTATCCACTACTTATGGCGGCAGATATTGCGCTTTTTAAAGCAGACTTGGTTCCTGTAGGCAAAGACCAAATCCAGCACATTGAGATGGCGCGCGAGATGGTTCGCGACTTTAATAAAACTTATGGGGAATTTTTAAAAGAGCCAAAAGAACTTGTTCAAAAAGAAATAGAGACAATCCCCGGCACAGACGGGCAAAAAATGAGCAAAAGTTACAAGAATGTGATACCGCTTATTGCAACAGATGAAGAATGGCAAAAAGCCGTATTTTCAATAGTAACAGGTAGCGCTCAACTCGGCGAGCCACTTGACCCTAAAAGTTGTAATATCTTTGCGCTTCATAAATTATTAAGCAAAGATGATTTGTCAGAGCTTGAAAGGCGATACAAAGAAGGCTCAATAGGATACAAAGAGTCAAAAGAAATTTTGCTTGAAAATCTTAAAAAAGAATTTGTTCCTCTTAGAGACAAATTTAATTCTATCTCAGATAAAGAGGCGCTATCAATGATCAAAAATGGAAGGGGAAAAGCAAAGCAAATAGCAAGAGAGAATATAGATAAAATACGTAACAGGCTTGGAGTTATATCAAACTAATCATTCTTCTATTTCCAAATCT
>CAYPCF010000039.1:0-4617 GCA_964409155.1 uncultured Candidatus Saccharibacteria bacterium
CCTTCCATTCCATTATAAGACCGCCTTTGTTGGCATCTTTCGGCTCTATCTCAAGGACTGTTTTGTTGCGCACATTTTCTTGGGCCTCACTCCATATCAAAGCCTGGCGGGCTTCACGCAATGATACTTCAATATACCCGTCTTCATTCTCTTCTTCTACCACCTTTGCCTCTACTATGTCTCCAATATTTGAGTGGCGCAGCAAGTCGCGTGCCGCCATGTATTCTCTACCGTAGATAACGGCGGTCCCGAAAGGTTTGATATCTATGTAAACCCGTCCGTGATCTATGTCTATGATAGGACCTTCCACCACATCGCCCACCTTGGGAGGCGCCGGTGAATCTTTTATAATATTTTTTGTATCTGTCATAATTTTTTAACGATTTGCGGGTACTGCATTCATGGAGAATACAGGGTTAGCCCACAAACCGGACTGATAATCAACAGCCAACATAATAACAAAAAAAGCAACTTTGTCAAAATCAAGCCAGCACATCACAAAAACTGAATAGAATCTAAATACCTGAAACTTGAGAATTGCTGTTTATGATGATTTGGTCGTTATGGTGAAAAGAAGAGTTTTCCACTTGCAGCTCAGAGTCTTGCGCATATATGGCCGCCCTGTCATTGTTATAAAAATCCAAATTGGATATTTGCGCTTTTGAATTGATAAAAGACAAACCGGCAGATACTTCTGCGCGTTTTGTATCGGCATGCAAGTTACCCGAGCTGTGCACTTTTCCATCAGAAAGTTTTATCTTGCTATTTTCAAATATGAAACCGCCATGCGCAACACCTATATCAAAGTCAGATATTTGCAAATCTTTCACATTGTCCGCAAAAATACGCGCATCTACATCAAAACTTAGATTTGAAGACAAAAGATAAAACTTATCCATATCATTTATATGTAATATCTCAGGAAAATATAACGGCATGGTATTATCCACATAGCGAAATTCTTTGACTCCTTGCAGAGTGCGATCTGTGGCATTTTCCAAATGATTGATTCCTTTGTTACCGTGTATATTTGTCTTCTCGGCAAAATGCGCTGCATATATTGCCTCATACGCGGCCAAAGCGAAATCATTATCCGCTATCTCCAGGTTGTCTAAAACAGACAGCCACAACGCGCGCCCACCTGAAACAGACAAAATATTACCCGTGAAATTCAGGTCTTTTGCTGTTACTTTAAATGCTTGCATATTACTTTGTATATGATTTCCGGATATGGTCACATTGTTAGCTGAGATGTCAAATATGTAAGCACTGGGGTCAGCGGGAGTCGTCTCATCTGTGATATGGATATTTGACAACACAATACTGTTTGCGCCGTGAGCGTAGATAAGCGGATTTAATTTAACATTTCTAAAAATTGCATTGTTTATGGACAAGTCTCCGGTAATCTCAAGTATGGTCTGTGGTTGATGATTTATAGATTGAATCCCGTTCACATAACCTGCAATAATCGCATCGTCCGTCCGGTCATTGGCAGTGGTGAATACCACGGGGTCATCCGAACCCCCTTCCACAACCAGGCTTCCGGCTATAGAGATGGCGCCGTAGTCATTATTGTCAAAACCTCCGGTAAATTTCAAAACAACACCGGGCGGAATGTGCAGCTCTTGCCCTGCGGCTATACTCTGTCGGTATGGCACCAGATATATATGACCCGCCTCCAGACTCATGGCTCCCGATGCTAACTCTGAAAAAACTAAGTAATGGCTGTTCTCGTTCTCTTTCCCCAAAGTTTGACATAAGTATTTTTTTGAAACTGCGCTACCGTCTTGCAAAAAGACTATGTCTATATCTGACTTTAGACTGCAAGTATGGCGCGTCAAACCGCCTCCATTTTTCCTTTCAAAGGATTGAAACCTGTAATCTGACGCCAGACTGACAGGAACCTCATCGGCTTTGTGCTCTCCAAAACTAAGAGTCAGGTGCTTGTTAGGCTCATAATATAGATTGTCAAGATAATGATAATCTTCCACCGTCTGCATTCCGGAGTTGATGTTTTGTATATCGTATTTGTCAGAAATCTGAACTATGTAAAAGCCATGAGCGGGGATGTTGCCCTCCAACTTCAAACGCTTGTGCATTTTGTCAGCATCTAAAAACCATCCGTCTAAATTAACATCAAAATCTTCGTTGTTTTTGATCTCAACCCATCCGGCGTCTATGCGCCCGCTGCTCCCGCTTGGTCTGTGTGTCATATATTCATTTATCAGAAGTTTTGGTATATATGCTGAAATGCTGAAATTCTTGAAACTTTGAGAATGCGCATCCTTTGCCGACAAGACATATTTTTTGGTTTCTCCCTCTTGTAAAGTTACATTGGTCGTGCTTGCGGTGTCGCCGATAGGCTCTTCATTTATCTTAAATTCCGTAACATCCGGATCTGTGGTAAAAGTGATATCATTCTCTACCCCCGGTAGAACATAACATGTGCCTTCTGTCTGCTTAATACAATCCGCCCGCACAGATATCTTTGGCGGCAAGTCCGCCACTATCACGGTACTGGTGGATACGCTTGAGTTATGTCCTTCAGCGACAACCTCGGCTGTATTTTCTCCATCTTGAAGTTCAAAGGTGAATTCCCAGTCTGCGCTGTTGCTTTTGTATCTGTGGTCAAGTATGGACAAAGATGTGCTTGAGGCATTACTACTTGAACCTTTTAATGTATAGGGGCTACTTGTCGCAACGACAGAAGTATCTGTTTTGATACTGATGCTTGGCTTGGCAGACTCATGCCGCCGCATGGCGGCACGACGCCTCCGTCTTCTTTCTCGCAGTTTCTGTTGCAGTTGTTTTTGTGTCAAATTTGATGCGAGTTCTGATCTGTTTGCACTTGTGATGCCAGCATCATCCGATTTCTTGTCAGAAGTTTTGCTTGCTTTTGTATTGTTAGTCTGAAAAAGCTCCTTGCCCGTCTTTTTAGTCTTTGGTGTATCGCCCGGTACCACGGTTGTTGTTTTGGGTTTTTGCGACGGCTTAACTTGAATTGCCGTAGGGCTCTGTTGCTTTTGTTTTGTATTTAATATGTGTTGTGAGTTGTTAAGTGTTGCTGCGATTTTTTTCTGTTTGGAAAGCTTGGTGTGAGTTGTCGATTGTGCGGTCTTGTTTTGCGCTTGTTTACGCTCTTGTTCGTGTTTAATTTGGGCCAAGCTTGCGCTATGAGCATTTGATACAGATCCAGTGTCAAAAGCTGCTCCCGCAGAGGCAAGCTGTGAGCGGTGAGAGATACCTGCATTTTGTTCATATCGATTGATAGCCAAAAGTATACTGTTTGCTTCGTGTGGTGTCAGGAGGTTTTTATAATACTTTTTATTAAGTGTTAGAACTATTCGCATTGGCTCCAACTCATCTGTGTGCAGGTCAAAATATGTAGAAGGGTCCTTGCCAAGAGTATGGAATACAAATCCGGATTTAAGAGATTTTGCATAGCTAAGATATGCATCGGCTACTCTCTTTGCATCGTCGTAGCTCATGTTTAACTTAGCCAATCTATTGCTGCGTTTTTCCTTTTCAACTTCTCGGAAAAAGAGGCCAAGCAACGCCACCCCCGACTCCACCGCTTTGCGCGACAGATGAGCCCAGTAGTCTTGGAGGACTTGATCATCTTTCAGATCAAAACTTGCAAATATCTTGTTGCCGTTTTTATCCTCACCAACAATTTCCACAAATACGAGTTTTGATCCAATATTATTATACATGTATTGTCCTTGTATTTTATTTACATCCTTTTTAGGCATCGCATACTTTTCAAAAATGGTGTCTCTGCTTAAAAAATTTTCATTGGTAAACAATGCCGTTTGATAAAATAATTCTCGCAATGAGCCATACTTTGGAATGCTTTTTAAGCGCACATTGGCTTTTTTGTCAGATGTGTAGTTCTCATAATACGATGCGCCACCGAGCATAAAACCGCCATGTGAATCATCTCGCGTATGTGGCACACTGGTTAGATCCTCTACCAAATGCAATACATGCCCCAAACTTTTCATTGCGCGCGCTTTGTCGCCATAGACATACTCATACACCGCGCGCTCAAAGCTGTAGTCCTGCGGATAAGCAAAAAGTTTGGTGTTTTTATCATTGATCCAATGAGTAAAATTGCCTTGCGCATATGGGTTGCTTGCCCATTGCAGTGAGCTGAGCTTCTTACCCTTAAATCCTCTGTTGTATATTGGGTCTAAAAAATGATTAATGTATCTTGGGTCATCATCCTCATGTTCCGCGCCAAAAAGTAGGGCTTGTCTGTATGATGCAAGAATTGGCGTACCCGTTAGTCTTTCATATTCTCGGATAATATTTTCATGCAAAGATTTGTGCGCCGAAATTTCGTAGGCATAAGCCGGTGTGTAGGAAATCAATATGAAAATAAATAATAGAAATTTGCATGTATATTTTAAAACTTTTCTATTTTCCATACGCCGGTTTCTTTGCTAGCCAACATATAAATGATATATGGATACTTATCATTAATGTCATCATAAATATAAATTGCTTTGCTGCCCTTTACTCTATCACGCGATTTTATGGTGCCACCTTCAAAAGCCCTGACAAATTTTTCAACTTTATCATAATGATCGTTGATCCACTTTTCCATCTCATCTT
>CAYPCF010000040.1:0-4463 GCA_964409155.1 uncultured Candidatus Saccharibacteria bacterium
TTTGCTCTCCGGCATAATAAAAACCCGCGCTTGCGGGTTTTTGTGCCGGAGGGGAGAATCGAACTCCCACTCCCGAAGGAACACGATTTTGAGTCGTGCGCGTCTACCAATTCCGCCACTCCGGCAATCTTGATAATAAAGAACAAATCCAGTGTTGCAATATTTGCAACAAACTCGCTCTAAGGGAGTATTTTACATTTTTTATCTCAAAAAACAAGCGCTTGCAGTTTCTGCAAAATACTGTAAACTATCTCAAGATGCTCAGGTAGCTCAGTTGGTTAGAGCACTGGTCTGAAGAACCAGGTGTCGGCGGTTCGAGTCCGCCCCTGAGCACAGCAAAGCTTGTGACAGATTACCTTGATCATTTATTAAAGCTAAAACTCTCAATCACACAGAGTTAAATATATCCACACAAGTAAATTACCATCAGAAAAAACGCGAATGTGAATGTGTTATAATGCTCTCGTATGATACAACAAGGATTTCATAGGAACGCGATTTTTTGGGTGGAGCTTGATAAAATACAGCCAAACCCTTTCCAACCCCGTAAAGAATTTGACGAGAATGCGCTACAGAGTTTAGCTGACTCAATTAAACAATACGGTGTCCTACAGCCACTTGTAGTTACCAGAAAAGAAGAACAAACACCGGATGGTGGGCTTAAGGTGCACTACGAGTTGGTAGCCGGAGAGAGGCGTCTGAGGGCATCTAAGCTCGCAGGGCTCACACAAGTGCCTGTATTGATACGCGACAAAGAAGATACTGACCAAGAAAAATTAGAACTTGCCATCATAGAAAACTTGCAACGCGAAGACCTCAACCCTATAGATAAGGCTCTAGCCTTCAAACAGCTCGTAGATAAATTTGGCATGACACATGTCCAAATCGCCAAAAAAGTAGGCAAATCCAGAGAATATGTCTCAAATGCACTCAGGCTTTTGGCTTTGCCGGAAGATATACAGCGCGCAATTGCCAACGGTATCATATCAGAAGGACACGCAAGACCGCTTCTCATGCTATCTGACAAACCGGAAGAACAACAGACCCTCTTTAAAGAAATAACGATGCAGAAGCTAACGGTCAGAGAATCAGAGCATATTGCAAGGTCGGTTGCTACTGAGAAAGTTCGCAAACACAATGTATCTCCGGAGATAGTAAAACTGGAAAGAGAACTTACCGAAAGTTTGGGTACGCGTGTCAGGATAGAACATAAAGATGGCGATGTTGGCAGGATACATATAGATTTTACAAGCAAAGATGACTTGTTGCATCTTGCAAATCTTGTCAAAAAACATAAAGAGCACGAGCTTGCGCCAAGACCTCCAAAGCTTGAGTCGGCAGATACAAGCGAAGAAGACAATGCCCAAACATCAAGCAACAAAGACCAAGACGAACCTCTCAATAACTTAACAGCCGCAATAGGGGGTATCGCCGCAGAAACCGCCAATGACTCAGCTCTCGTGCAAGATGACACAGACAAGGACATTTTAGAAAGCGACACTCAAGTCGCTCTTGAAGACTCAGGACAACAAGCGCAAGCTATGACTAATGATATACAGACTCCGGCCAACTCAAGCCCACAGCCGACGCAAGAGACTTATTCTACAAGTTCTGATGAACAATATAGTCAGGATATAACAGGTCAAGACACACAAACAAACATACCGACTGATAGCAACAGCCAAGAAAACAAGCTTGAAGAAACGGCCTTTGCCCCTGAAGAAAGCCTGCGAGATGGCGCATATAAAGAATTTCCCACTCCAGCTAACTACACCGCTGAGACTCCTCAGACACCACAAGCACAGCCAAACCGGGACAACGAACTGGAAAATACCACCGCCCAAGATGACATATTGCAGGGCGAGCCGGTCTTGCAAGAGCAAGTATCAAACCCTAAAGACATAGACACCCCTGCTGATAATTCATCAAATGACGACTTGTCTTCATTTGAAAAAAAGATAGATGCTCTTTTAAAGTCAAATGAGCAAGAAGCCAAGCATGCTCAAAAACCGCAGTATCCGAGCGGCACTCACACAGAAGAGCCAATCTCACCTGATTTGCAAAACATAGAAGAAAAACTACAAGCCGATGTGGGGTCTATCATGAACGACCCGGCATCTGAAACTCCATCCATATCTGATGTGCAAATAGGCGAGCAAAATCTTGCTGTAAATTCTGACAACTCCATCTCCGGAGATGAAGCAATCAGCAGTCAAATCAATAACCTCATGCATCATACCGACAGTAATCCGGAAGACACATCTGACCTGGGTGTTACTTTTAACGCATACAGCGAAGAACAAGATACAATGCCCGGCTTTGACGGTAAACCATTAACAGCTGCGGAAAAAGCCGCACTTAAAAATGCAAGCAACCCTGAAAACGCCGGTTTTGATGCAGATGCAAAAAACCTTGAAGAGCTCACAAAAGACGAGCCTGATGATGATTTATATTCAGTAAAGAACTTTACATAGAACTGCTTTATCTAAGTATTTTGTCTTGCTTTTTGGATGCAATTCTTTATCTGTTTTTTTGCCATGCTGGTTTTGACATAATCTAACCATTTGCGATTTGGCTTGGCGTTTTTGCTGGTGAAAATTTCCACGATATCACCGTTCAGTAGTTCTTTATCCAAAGATTCCATTTTCCCATTGACTTTCGCGCCGGAAATATGACGCCCAATATCTGTGTGTATAGCAAAAGCGAAATCTATGGGAGTTGCTCCAATAGGCAAATCTATAACATCACCCTTTGGAGTAAAAACAAAGATACGGTGCGCAAAGAAATCTGATTTGATTTCTGACATGAATTCTTCCGGGTCTTCGCAGTTTGTGTCTTCTGCAAGATGTCGTATCCATTCCGGCACCGAGTATTTTGGGTAATGCTTGTGTTGATATTCTTCTTTTTTAACTACGCATGTATTTTTATCTGTCTTGCCACCGGTAAATATGTTAGGGAAAAATTGAGTAATCCACGCCAACCCGGATCCGGCTTTCTCATGCTTGCCGCCCACAGTTGTCTCTTTATAAGTCAAATGAGACGCTACACCGTATTGAGCTTCCTGATGCATCTCTTCGGTGCGTATTTGCACTTCCAAGACGCCACCGTCTCCCGTATGTATGGTAGTATGGATACTTCTGTATCCGTTCATTTTTGGCAAAGCTATATAATCCTTAAGCTTACCGGGTAATGGAGTCCACTCTCCATGTATTATAGACAAAACAGTATAACATGTGGGGATATCTTTGAGTATCACTCTAAGCGCAAAAATGTCTTTTATTTTTGATGGGTCATTGTTTTTTCTTTGAAGTTTTTTATAAAGTGAATACAAACCTTTCACACGCACAGAGGTTCTGAAGTCCTTTATGCCATACTCTGCAATTTTCTTTTTGATACTTTTGTGTATCTTCTCAAGGCGTTTGGTGTCTTCTCCGCCCAAGTCCTTAAAAATTTTGTAAGTTTTTTCATATTCTTGGGGGTAAGCATAAGGAAAAGCGGCATCTTCCAACTCCTTTTTAATAATTCCCATACCAAGCCTGTCTGCGATGGGAGCGTAAATCTCTAAAGTCTCCAGCGCTATCCTTTGCCTTTTATGCTCAGGGACATATTGAAGTGTCTTGACATTGTGCAGCCTGTCCATGAGCTTAATGATCATCACGCGCACATCTTGAGATGTAGCTGCAAAAAGTTTTCGCAGACTCTCCGCATGTCTTTGCATCCCGTGATATCTGACATGACCAAGTTTGGTAACCCCGTCTACCATGTGCGCTATCTCTTCACCAAATTCTCTTTTGATATCCTCGTCTGTCACATCTGTATCTTCAACAGTATCATGCAAAAGACCGGCAGCTACAACTTGAGCGCTCATATCCATGTCAGCCAGCGCCAAACCGGTCTCCGCCACATGGACAAAATAAGGGTCCCCGGAATATCTCTTTTGCCCTTCGTGTGCTTCTTTTGCAAACGCATAAGCCTTTTTCACCAAAGCTTTTTCCTTCTCATTTGCGTAGGGCATAGATTGCAAAATCTCTGCCAGAGGCACTATCTTCGCTTTTTTGTTTGACGCAACCATACTGTAATTATACAAGATATATATAGAGAGTCAACTTTGACAAAAACTAAGACTTAACTAATATAGAACTATGTCTGAAAAAACATATGTATCATCAGGTGGACACGCAATGCATATTACTTATCATGCGGAAGGTTGTCAGAAAGGAGACTATAGCACTCCTAAATCAGGTAAAAAAATGGATATCAAATTAAGACGCATGAAAGAAACCGCAGACAAAAGAAGAAAGGAAATGCGCGATGCTTGGAAGAGAGCAACCGAATCACAGCGCAGACAGCGTTGATTTAATAATTCTAATAACAAATTAATAGGGAAAGTGCTGCCGAGATAATTTATTTAAATGGTGATAAAACCATAAAATTTATCGTCATTATTTGTTCAACTTATGCGG
>CAYPCF010000041.1:0-4213 GCA_964409155.1 uncultured Candidatus Saccharibacteria bacterium
TTTAGTGGCGGATGAGGCTGAGGATATAGAGTATGATGACGACAGCATCGCTCAGGATAAATTTAAAAAACTGCGAGCAAAACTTAAAGAATGTGAAAAAGAAAAACAAGAATACCTTCTGGGTTGGCAACGCCAGAAAGCTGACTCTGTAAACGAGAAAAAACGCTTACAAGAGGATTTGCAGAAAGCAAAAGATTTAGGTAAAAAAGAAGTGGTGGAGTTAATCTTGCCGGCCTTGGATAGTTTTGACGCCGCATTTAGTGGAGACGCGTGGGAAAATGTTGACGAGAATTGGAGGCGTGGAGTTGAATTCATACACAAGCAGCTGGCAGATGCTATGACATCTTTGCAAACTTTTGCTTTTGCAAAAACAGGTGATAGATTTGACGCCGGCTTGCATGAAGCTGTTAAAGAAGAACTTACAGATGATGAGGAGTTAGCCGGCACTATCAAGACAGTGTTGCGGAAAGGATATAAGATGGGAGATATTGTTCTTCGTCCCGCTCAGGTAGAAGTATATTCACTCAATGCGTTGGGGCCTGAAGACTAAGCTAGTCGTTAGTTTTAGTTGTATTCCAAATATTTTCAAAGAGCCGTTTTTGAATTGAAGCTATCTTTGGGTCTTGAATTTCAGTAGCTATCATACGCTCAAAATCAACAAACACTACAACTTTGTCGGTTACAAACAGGGTAGTGTCTATTTTTTCATCTTCAGGCAAAAGCTTGGCTGCCGTGACCTTACGTTCCACTTGCCGTTTAAGCGCGGGGACTTGTCCGTGTTCTACATAGTTTAGTCCCGAGGCTGAGTATTCTAACAATTCTCTTACGGCAATCTTAGTTTTTTGCAGCTTCTTTAAATAGTCAAAAGTCCAATGGTCACCCAACTTAGAAAACATATCATCCAAAGAAAACATCAGGTCCAGATATTTTGCTTTATCAATAATATTTTCCAAGAGACTCTGTATTTCAGATCTGGCCTTGTGATATACAACAGTGGGCATATTAGTGTTTTTTGCCTTTAACTTTTCGAGCTCCTCTATAGCGCGCCGACTTGACGCTTCTTGCTGTCGTTGTATCTCTTGAAGAATTTTCGGATCTGATGCGTTATAAAGCACGCGCCTTCCTTTTGAGCTCTTCTTTAATAAGTTTTTCTTTATCAAACTTTCTATGTATGGATATAAGGTTGTTCGGTTGGCGCCTAACATCTTTGCAATGTCAGACAAGAGTAGGGCTCCGGATTGTAGAGTCACTATATAGATTTCAGACTCTTCGCGAGACAGACCCAAAATCTGTAAATCTTTATGTATTTTATTCGGAATTTTCATATGATATCTAACATCATAAGTCTAACAAGCCACTCCAAAGTGTCAAGTTTTCTGAAACTTTGTAATCTTTTGTATTATAAAATAGTATGAGCCACTTGACCTTGTGGAACAATTTAGTATAATGTGGCTATATGACCGTTAAGCATTTCGTTTTGATAGGTAAGAAAAAATATGATTATGAACTGCAGCCTACACGCAAGTTTACTTTGCTTGTGGTGCGTGAGCTTGGGATAGAGGAAAGGGTGCCTAATGAAGACTTGCCGAAGATTTTGCTTAAATTACACGAGTTGATTAGACAAGCAAAAGAAGAAGACGACAGTCAAAAGCAAAGCGAAGTAATGCGTTTCCGTGTATCCCCGGATGAAAAACAAGAGATAGAAAGGCTCGCTTATGAAAACGGATTTGAGAGCGTCTCCGCATATATACGTGCGGTTGCAGTAGGGCGCTTTAAGGTTTAGTTTTGTTGCGCCGGGCATCTAAAGGTGTAACCTTTAGATGCCCGGCGATGCAAATCGCAAATTAATTATCAAATTTAAGTTAAATTAAATAAGGATATGTCAAAAATAATAGGAATAGATTTAGGAACCACTAACTCAGCAGTTGCCGTGGTAGAAGGTGGTGAGCCCAAGATTATAGAGAATTCAGAAGGCGCGCGCACAACACCTTCAATGGTAGCCATAGGAAACTCAGGCGATAGATTGGTTGGTGTGCTGGCAAAAAGACAAGCTGTCACCAACCCGAAAAATACAATCTTTGGTGTCAAGCGTTACATAGGACACAAATTCAAAGATGAAGCTGTCCAAAGAGACCTTAAAACTGTCCCGTACACTATGAAAGAAGGTCCTGACGGAGGAGTCCTGATAGAGCTTGGAGGAAAGGATTACAGGCCGGAAGAGATATCCGCCATGATTTTGCAAAAATTAAAAAAAGACGCCGAAGAAAAACTTGGAGAAGAGATAACAGAAGCAGTTATAACAGTCCCCGCATACTTTAACGATGCGCAAAGGCAGGCTACAAAAGATGCCGGCAAAATTGCAGGGCTTGAAGTAAAACGCATCATCAATGAACCGACAGCGGCCGCTCTCGCATACGGTTTTGACAAGAAAAAAGACGAGCAAATAGTCGTGTTTGACTTCGGTGGTGGGACATTTGATGTGTCCGTCCTTGAAGTGGGAGATGATGTGGTAGAGGTAAAATCAACAGACGGTGACTCTCACATGGGTGGGCGAGATATAGATCAAAAAATCGTTCATTGGGTTATAGACGAATTCAAAAAAGAAAATGGTATTGACCTATCACAAGACCCTCTTGCTTTACAAAGGATAGACGAAGCTGCTGAGAAAGCAAAAATAGAGCTATCAAGCGCAACAGAGACGGAGATTAACATTCCATTCATCACATCTGATGATTCCGGCCCGAAACACTTACTCTTGAAATTGACGCGCGCCAAGTTAGAAGAGCTTGCCTCAGAATACATTGACAAAGCCATAGAAATAACAAAACGCGCCGTAGAGAATTCACCTTTTGAACTTAAAGATATAGACGAGGTGATACTTGTAGGTGGACAAACCCGCATGCCTATCATCGGCGAGAAAGTCAAAGAACTTTTTGGAAAGGAGCCCAACAAATCAATCAACCCGGATGAGGTTGTAGCTTTAGGAGCTGCGATTCAAGCCGGAATATTTCAAGGAGATGTCAAAGATGTCCTGTTGCTTGATGTGATACCAATATCTTTGGGAATAGAAACCATGGGTGGTATAGCTACAAAACTCATAGAGAGAAATACAACAATCCCTACAAGCAAATCGCAAATTTTTTCAACCGCAATGGATAACCAACCATCAGTTGAGATTCATGTTGTCCAAGGTGAACGAGAAATGGCGGCAGACAACAAATCTCTTGGCAGATTCATCTTGGACGGTATTCCTCCTGCGCCACGCGGAGTGCCACAAATAGAAGTGACTTTTGATGTTGATGCCAATGGTATATTGACAGTAACCGCCAAAGATAAACAGACCGGCAAGGAACAGTCAATCAAGATAGAAGGCTCTTCAAATCTGTCTGATGAAGAAATAGAAAAAATGAAACAAGACGCAGAGCAACACGCAGAAGAAGACAAAAAGAAAAAAGAGCTTGTTGAAGCCAAAAACATGCTTGAGCAAATGATATGGGCTACAGAAAAGTCCTTAAAAGAAACCGAAAACTTGCCTGAAGATGTGAAAAAAGAAGTGGACGAAAAGATAAAGGAGGCAAAAGAGGCGCAAACAAACTCACAAGACTTGGAAAAGGTTAAAAAATTGACCGATGAGTTAACTTCTGTCGCACAAAAACTTACTCCATACATAAAAAAAGATACAAATAAAGAAAGCCAATCTCAAACAAATACAGATACTGAAGAAAAAGACAACTCAGACGATATAAAAGACACAGAAGCCAAGGAGAACTAAAAATCTATCCGGCAGGCACAATAAAACGGGCTCTGCAACAGCCCGTTTTATTGTGCCTGCCGGTATAGCTAAGGTACACGATAATCTTCTCTGTTTGACCCTTATAATAATTATATTGACTTCTATCCAATATCAGATTATATTGACCAGTGATGAGCGAGTATATATCAGCTTTAATAGCCAAAGGTAAAATAGGAGAGAGCAGACAATTAGTTGTAGATGATGGGTACAATGTTTGTTCATTTATCATTCCTGCCATAATTGCAAGTAGTAAAAAGAAGCCATTGTTGATTCTGGAAAAAGGGAAAATACATACACCTTTTGATTACCATAGACGCTTGCTTTTTGTAAATCAGTACCCGCAACTTGCGCAAGATGCATATAATGCAAAAGCTGAATTGCAAAGAATAATACATGAATTTGTGGGACAAAACGAATCTT
>CAYPCF010000042.1:0-4003 GCA_964409155.1 uncultured Candidatus Saccharibacteria bacterium
AAAACAAGCATCGCTTGCCAATATTTCAGTTGAGCAAGCAACTGAACTTAAAGTGGAATTATGAACAAAGAAAAAATACCAAAAACAACCACAGAGCGCGTAAAAGAAAAGTTCCGCAAGATACTAAAAGCCATTAAAGATTTTTTTGCAGATAAGGAGAAAAATTTTGATGAGTCAAGAAGAAATATTTTTAAATCTACTTTGGCGCTTACAGCGGGAGCTGCGCTAAGCTCGTCTGGTACAGGTGGGCTAGTTGGACTTAACCATCAAATATCCGAAAAGGAATTTAAAGATGTGGTAACACTTCTTGTTGGCATCGGCAATGGTTCTGACGATTTTCTGTTACAGCTTTTTAAATATTTTTCAAGACACAAAGAAGAAGGTATAAACTTTAAACAACGCTTTTCGGGGTTGTTTCGCATGGATGAGAAGGTTTTAAATGACCATGACTTTTCCATGCTCATACATAATTTTCAATTGCCTGGTAATGATTTTGATTTTGAGTTAATTGAGAGAATTTTTAATAACGAAAAATTAGTTGAACAATTGGATCTTGAAGAGAATATTGTGAACCTGATTAAAAGTGCGGTAGGGAGTGGAAAGTTTTCAGGCTCTGTAAATGATTTTATAAAAGAAGAATTTGCAAAGCCATTGTTTTCTGAAGCTGAGGGCTTTATAAGCAGAATTTCTCAAAACGGATTGGAGCGCATAAACCCCGCCGAGCAAGAGTTTTTAAAACAACTCCCGAGTTATATTGATAGCCGTAAATTTGTGCTATCCAAAGCGCTGGGTTTGGAAAAAGTTGTAGAGTTGGAGAATCAAGTTAAGAGTATAAACTTTGCTTTGAACCCAGAAGCGTTTTTAAATCAAGCGACAAATGAAGAAATGCAAGATTTATTTAAAAATCGTGAATACATTGCAACAAAAGATGCAATTTTTTCAAAAAAATATGCTTGTGTTAAAATGTTTGCGTATAAAGCTTTATCAGAAGGCAGGCAAATTATCTTAAGCGCTGTTGGAGCGCAAGACAAAGTATTTGTTTTGTCTGAAAAAACAGAGTTTGGTGAAATTTTTAACAGACTAAAAGAATTTTCTCCGGCGGCTGTTGTAAAAGCTACAAGGACATCAAGCGCAGGTGAGCTTTCTATAAAAAGATAATTCAAATACACTTTGCGGTTTATATAAGACATGGATAAATTATGTGTAAACAACCTTCGGATTTTCATATTGGTGACTCGGATTTCTTACAGAATACTTTGTTTTGTTGTATAATATGGCAATGTATCCAAAATTACAGACTGATGCCATTGTCATAGCAAGTTACGCACACAAAGAGAATGATCGCGTTTTTGTGCTATACACTAAAGAATTCGGCCTTTTGCACGCAAGAGCGCTTTCAGGGCGGAAACTATCATCAAAACTAAAACATTCCATATCAGGATACTTGATATCACAAATGACTCTTATAAGAGGAAAATCCGGCTGGCGTATAGTTGAGGCTCATGAACCGGATTTTCATGTGTCCTCATTTCAAATATACAAATTACATTCATTGTATAGAGTATTTAAACGCGTACTGGACATGGCAACCCCATTGGAGACCAATATGGAGCTTTTTAATTTGCTGAAAAGTATTATCCTTGCATATCGTAACGGTCACAATACCTTGGCTTTGCTTGAGGTCGGCGCGTTGCACGATGTGCTTGCAAGATTGGGCTATATAAACGCAGCACCTTTTTGTTTTGAAAACGGCGAGTTAAATTTGTTGGCTATAGAAAATAAACAGGAGGATATATCAGCTAAAATACAAAATGCCATAGAGTCTTCTCACCTTTAAACATGTTATAATATATGGCAATGGATAAAAACGACAAAAATAAATTGCCGAGGAAGAGCCGTCTGCAGGCTCTCTCAGAGCGGATTTATTCTCGGATGAATCCTCCAAAACTTCGTCAGAGAAGAGTTTTAAGACACGAACATGACGATGCGGTCAAAGAAGACATTGACCCTGAAGTGATAGGTCTTGAAAGACAAGAGGAGCCGGAGCCGAGCATAGACTCTGCGGCTCCTCCGCTTGCGCAGTTTTATGATGATGTGTTAAAAGATGATAAAAAACAAAAATTCTGGACAGCTCCCAAGATTTTTCTAATTTTCTCTGTGTTTTTCTTCATCACTTCATCTTTTGTCGCTTATTACTTGTTGGTCTCAGGATTTAATGAAGTCAGTACTAAACGCATCAAAATGTTTATCAAAGGTCCGAATTATGTAGAGAGCGGAGATTTGCTTCAACTTCAAGTTTTTGTTGAGAACCTCAACAGCAGCAAACTTGATTCTGCAAAACTTGTGGTGGATTATCCTTTGGGAACTAAAATCCCAAACAATGATTATCAAATAGTAACTGTCGGTTTTGACGCAAATAGGCATAAAGTCGCAAGACAGCGTATCAATCTTGACTCCATAGATGCCGGGGAACTGAAAAAAGGGACTGTGCGCGCCCGTCTTTTTGGACAAAAAGACAAAATATATCCAATCCGTGTTAGTTTAGAATACCGCATCAAAGGCTCCAGCGCCATCTTCTCGGTGGACAGGGAATACAAGATTAAGTTAGCCTCAAACGCGTTGGCTGTAAATGTATCAGGGCCAAAAGAAGCGATATTTGGGCAAAACCCATCGTTAGTAATTACAGTGAAAAACAATTCTCTCTATCCGATGTCGGGAGTAGCCTTGGAGGCATTAATGCCGCTTGGTGTGGAGATTGTCAAAGCAACACCAAAACCAACAAAAAAAGATCATTGGTATTTCTCAACACTCAACAAAAACGAAGAGCGGAAAATAATATTAGAGTTAAAAGTTGACGGTCAATCGGGAGACCAAAGAGTGTTCAAATTCTTGGCCGGCTCTGTGGATCCTAAATCTGAATCCTTGCATCCGGTCGTCTCCTACAATACGGCAGAGCATAAAATCACCGTTACACGACCTTTCTTGGCCACATTTATAACCGTTGGTAAGGAGAACGATGCCGGCTATTCTGTGGTGTCCTCAGGCTCAAAGGTGGAATCATATGTCAATTGGGTCAACACATTGCCTAAGCCAATAGAAGATGTGGTCTTGGTCCTTAGCCTTGACGGCTACGCCATAGATAAATACGGGGTTAGCGCTCGTGACGGTTTCTACAAATCTATAGATAATCTTATCGTATGGGACAAAACAACAGTCGGCAAGACTTTTGAATTTGTCAAACCTGCGGCCAATGGAAAGTTTAAGTTCAATTTAGCCATCAAGGATGCGAAGAGTTTGGCAAAAATTACAAACCCAAGTATAAAGCTGACTGTGCACGCGTCAGCCAAGAGGCAGTCAGAGTCCGGGGTGCCGGATACCCTTAAAGCTGTGGTGGAGAAGGAGGTTCGGGTGCAAACTGATTTGGGATTTTCTGCGCGCTCTTTGTATACGGAGAATCCATTAAAAAGTGCAGGTCCGTTTCCGCCACGCGTGGATCAACCCACCATGTACGGCGTAGAGTGGACCGTTGTCAACAGCACAAACATGACAAAAGATACAACAGTAACTGCGTTTTTGCCTCCGAATGTGTCGTGGGGTAAGATATCCATGCCTGCAACAGAAAACATTTCATATAATCCGGCGACAGGTCGCATCACATGGCGACTCGGCAGCGTAAAACCCGGTACAGGATACTATTTGCCGGCTCGCAGGGTTTATTTTAATGTAACGGTAACCCCGTCCGTGTCTCAATTGAATAAAGAAGCATTACTTCTGCAAGAGCAGCGAATTTCTGCCACCGATGCATTTACAGACACTGCCATTAAATATAAAATCAAAGACTTGGACACCAAAGTGCGTGAGGCCGACTCGGGAGATTTCTACTATAAAGTGGTCAAATAACTTGCTTTTAGAACTTTAGCATTTATTATACGCAATATGACAAAACAAAAAACAATGGATGAGATTATCAGTTTTGCAAAGCGAAAGGGTTTTGTGTTTCCGG
>CAYPCF010000043.1:0-3594 GCA_964409155.1 uncultured Candidatus Saccharibacteria bacterium
CTCTTGTTCAGACAGGTATCCATCGCTCGTTTGCCTGTTGGTTTCATTTGTCGTTCGCATTTCATCTGAAGAGCCTGCGTCTTCATAGTAGTCATCTTCATAAACATCTTCAAACTCTTCATAAAGCTCATCATCCGCCCTCACTGCTCCTGTTATCTTTTGCCAAAATGTTCTTTTTGCCATACCTATGTATTATATCATATTAAAATTTGATTCTTTTTACTTTCTCAAACAGTATCAACAATGCCACAAGACCTACCCATACAAACGCAAATACTCTCATGAGGTCAATATTGAGTTCAGATATACTGTAATTAAAAGCAAAGTGGGCGACAATGGCAAAGATTAAAGCCAAAACTCCTGCAAATGTTTTGACCTTTTTACTTTTGTTAAAGCTTAATGCCAAGCCGGCCCCAACCACAGAGGACGCCAGAACATGCAAAAGTGTTGCCCCAAGGAAACGCAGGTTGCCTGTCAGCAGTGATTCAAAGAGCTTGTTTTGTATCAGAGGGTTTAACAAGAACATGGTATTTTCAACAGCTGCGAAGCCGAGCGCAACGGTAATCATGTATATCATGGAGTCAATGGGCTCATCATTGTATTTGTTTTTAAGGGAGCTGAAATACGCAAGAGTGAATTTTGTCGCCTCTTCTATTGCAGCCCAACTTGCTATGACGGCTACGGATGCAGCAGGCATACTCAGAATGCTTTCTATCCGACTTTTTGTGATTTTTTCCAAAAATACGGATACAAATACGGCCAGACCACCTGCTATAAAAGCTTTTACTATTGCATATGTTGGCTCCGGGTGTTTTCTATCTTCGCGCAACCAGAACCACAACCACGCAATAGATGGCAAAACTCCTCCACCTAACGCAAAAAGTATTGTATTCAAATCCATATATGCTATTGTAGCATTTTTTAGAGATATTTACATATCTTTTAGTCTTGTTTGTGGTGATATGTATTTTTAGTGTGCCGGCGCCGCAGGGCATAGGCGAAAGCCTCTGCCTTGCGACGCCGGCTATCATCACCACCTTTCCACCATCAAGAAATCAGATTCTTTTTCAGGTAGATTTTGGAAAATGTTTTCTGTAATAAATGGCATGAAAGGATGCGCCATTTTCAAAATCTCGTAAAGAGCCACGTAGAGCTCATTTGCTTTTTCTTGTCGCGCTTGTTCATCTTCGCCTTGCAAGACTACTTTGCTCTCCTCTATTATCTCTGATGCAAAACGATCCCATAC
This sequence comes from uncultured Candidatus Saccharibacteria bacterium, assembly GCA_964409155.1. GTDB lineage: Bacteria > Patescibacteriota > Minisyncoccia > Phycocordibacterales > UBA2100 > S143-145. The sequence continues at coordinate 1,247 of CAYPCF010000043.1, forward strand.
GAAATGATAGAGTTTATCCGCCGCTAAATCAAGACGGAATTTTTCCATATGCTCTTTTATGTATTCTTTTGCCTCTTCTACTTCTTTTAAGATTTTTGAGTCTTTGTATTTTTCTCTGTCAAGCTCTATATTTTCAGGATCAATATACATAAGGACAAAGCGAGATATATTCCAGAGTTTGTTCGCAAAGTGCTTAAAGCCTTTTATTTTTTGCTCGGAGAGCTTTATGTCATTGCCCGGTTGCGCTCCAACTATCAAAGAAAGTCTTGTAGCATCTGCACCGTATTTGTCTGCCATATCAAGAGGGTTTATTATGTTACCCAGGGATTTGCTCATTTTTCTGCCTTTGTCGTCGCGGACAAGTCCGTGTAAATATACATACTTAAACGGAATATCTTCAAGCAAAAAACCTGTCATCAAAATCATGCGCGCCACCCAGAAAAAGAGAATATCATAGCCGGTCTCTAACACATCTGTCGGATGATAAATTCTTAAATCCTCAGTTTCATCAGGCCAGCCAAGAGTTGAGAAAGTCCAAAGCCCGCTTGAGAACCAAGTGTCAAGCGTATCTTCGTCTTGCACCCAGCCTTCACCGGGCGAGTCCACAGATACTTTTAGCTCCTCGTCTTTATACCAAACAGGTATCCTGTGTCCAAACCAAATCTGCCTTGATATACACCACGGACGCAAATTATCTATCCATTGATAGTATGTTTTTACAAAACGCTCGGGCAAAATCTTTATTTGCCCCGACTCTACCACATGACGCATCAGCTCTTTAAGGGTCATTTTTTGGCCCGCTTTCAAGCCCTTAATTTTTGGGTTTTTAAGCTCAAATTCCTTCTCTGTATCTACCCACCACTGAAGCTTTGGTAAAGGCTCTACTATTGCACCTGTTCGCTCTGCTGTTGCAACATTTTGCTCTATCTCCTCCTCTTTTTCCAAAAGTCCTTGCTCTTTTAGCTTTTCAACTATAATCTCTCGCGCAACGGAAGTCTTTTTGCCTACTATGTCATCATCTCCGACAGTCAGTTTTGCGTATTCATTTATGATTTGCACAACGGGCAAGCCATGCCTTTGCGCCATCTCAAAGTCAATTTGAGAATGCGCAGGAGTTACTCCTAATGCGCCTGTTCCAAATTCCGGATCAACTTCTTCGTCTGCGACAATCTTTATTTTAAGTTTTGCGCCCATGAACTCGCCTTCAAATTCTTTGCCTATAAATTCTTTGTAGCGCTCGTCGTTCGGGTTGACAGCTACCGCTGTGTCACCAAGTTTTGTCTCAGGACGCGTAGTGGATATGCTGATTGGAAAACCTTTCCAGTATTTAAAAGTGTAAAGCTTTGCTTTACGCGCCTCGTGCACTATTTCATCATCAGATATTGTTGTCTGCCCTTTTGGATCCCAGTTTACTATTCTTTCTTTTCTGTATAAAAGCCCTGCGTCATACATTCTTTTGAACGCCTCAAATACTGCTTTTTGCCTTGTATCATCTAAGGTGTAAGCTTCGCGAGACCAGTCAACAGATGCACCGGTTCCTTTTAATTGACGCACTATTGTGTCGTGTGAGTTTTGAGCAAAGTCGCGCACAAGTTTTAAGAACTCTTCCCTTCCTAAGTCGTGCCTACTTTTCTTTTCTTCTTTGTATAAGATTTTTTCTACTTTTGATTGTGTAGCTATCGCTGCGTGGTCTGTTCCCGGTATCCAGAGAGTTCTTTTGCCAAGCATTCTGTTAAACCTTACAATAGTATCTTCAATAGCTATCATTGAGGCGTGGCCCATGTGAAGGGTTCCTGTAACATTTGGAGGTGGAAGTATCATTGAGAACTTTTCAGCAGACTCATCAACAAGTCCATCTTCAATCATTTTGTCAGGATTAAAATACCCCGACTCTTCCCATGCTTTGTAAATATTTTCCTCGTGCTCTTTTGGATTGTATGGAGACTTAAAAATCTCCGGCGCATTATCTTTTATTTGCTTGCTCATGCAAAAATAATAACAAAAACTACGCCAAAATCAAAACAAAGCGCCTGTGGCGCTTTGTTTCGTAAAAAGTTAGATCTTTATCTCACTGTTAGTAGGGTTTATTTGATAATTATAATTTGATTTGGGATATTGTTTTTTCGTGTATTTAATTGCCGTTCTACTTGTTGCTTTTTAGGTAAACCGCATAAAAATTTATAACCATTGTATCCTCCAATTGCTAGTGTGCCACAAGATAAAAGTATACCAGCAATAAATAATTTGTGTGTATCAAGTAATAGCTGTCGTCGTGTTTTTTTTGTTATTGTATACATTAACTTAGATATATATAGAGACACAGAAGAGAGAAACAGAGAAGGTAGGAT
>CAYPCF010000044.1:0-3132 GCA_964409155.1 uncultured Candidatus Saccharibacteria bacterium
GGATTTTTGGTAAAGGGAAATTTTTCTGATATACTGTCCCGGATGATGCTTCAAAATGTAGGCACAATGGAGATTCTGGTATTTTCGGCAATAGCTTTGTCAGTATTTTTGTTGCTTGCATTTTTGTATATGTGGTTGAAACTTCGCGCTTTTATGAAAGGTAAGAATGCAAAGTCACTGGAGGACAAAATAAGAAGTCTCATAGACAATGCAGAGCGTATTTCTCAAGAGAACAGAGAGCTTAAAGAATTAGTCATAAAAATATTGGAAGAAGACAAACGCAATTTAAAGGCTTTTTCTGTTGTTAAATTCAATCCATTTTCAGAAAGCGGGCATGGAAAGCAGTCTTTTGCATCCGCTGTTCTTAATCGTAAAGGCAAAGGCTTTATTTTATCCACTTTGTCGGTCAGGGGAGAGACGCATGTGTTTATAAAAGAGGTGGACAGCGCCCAAGATACAGAGCATTTAAGCGATGAAGAAAAGCAAGCACTTGAAAAAGCTGCAAAAAAATTGTAGAATACAGACAAGAGAACCGCTAAGGCGGTTTTTAATTTAGCTTTTTATTTATTATGAGCAAGACATTAACACAAAGACCGCCTGTGATATCCGTGATGGGGCATGTAGACCATGGCAAGTCTGCGCTCTTGGACTATATCCGCAAGAGTAATGTCGTAGCCCAAGAGGCCGGCGGTATCACTCAGCACGTGTCGGCATATGAAGTAGAGCATGACTACGAAGGCACTACTCGCAAGATTACATTTTTAGACACCCCGGGCCATGAGGCATTTAAGGAAATACGCAAGAGAGGAGCAAGCGCCGCAGATATAGCCATTCTTGTTGTTGCGGCAGATGACGGGGTAAAGCAGCAGACATTAGACGCTTTGTCTGCCATAAGGGAAGCCGATATACCTTTTGTCGTTGCGATAAATAAGATTGATTTACCAAACGCAAATATACAAAAGGTGCAGAGTGAACTTATAGAAAAAGAGGTTTATATAGAAGGTATGGGCGGTGATATCCCTTGGGTGGCGGTTTCTGCAAAGACGGGGGAAGGTGTCAGTAGCCTCCTTGACACCATTCTGCTTTTAGCCGACATGCATGAATACAAGGCAGACGTTCAAGCACCGGCTCAAGGAGTGGTGATAGAAACTAAAAAAGACAAAAGACGAGGAATCCTGGCAACATTATTGATCAAAGATGGAACACTGCGCTCAGGAGAGTTTGTAGTCGCAGAAGACGCATGGGCACCGGTCAGGATTTTTGAGGATTTTACGGGCAAGTCGATAAAAGAGGCAAGTTTTTCGTCTCCGGTTATGGTGATAGGTTTCAATAAGACGCCTGAGCTTGGTGTCATGTTCCATACGGTAAAAAGCAAGAAAGAAGCTGAGAAAGAAAGCAAAGAGGCAATCTTACAATCTGCAGACACTCACTTACAATCAGGTCAAATCAATAAAACTGACAAGTATCCTGTGGAAGTCGTGGTGGCCACAGACACAGTTGGCTCAAAAGAAGCGATATTGTATGAGTTGGCAAAACTTGAAAATGAGAAAGCTTTTTTTAAGGTATTGCGCGTTACCGTGGGTGAGTTGAGCAAAGATGATGTAGAGTTGGCGCTACCAAATAAAGCATTACTCTTGCTTTTCCACAGCAAAGCGGATGCAGGCGCAAGGGAATTGATAAGACAACAAGGTCTGAGACTTGAAAGCTTTGATGTGATTTATCATTTGGCGGACTTGGCAAAAAACTATATGGAAGAGGTTACTCCCAAAAAATTAATAGAACAAAAGATTGGTGAGGCAAAAGTGATCAAGATATTTAGTGAGAGCAAAAAGGGATATGTCTTAGGTGGAAAGGTTGAAAGTGGTGTATTAAAACTCGGAGCGAAGTTGCAAGTAGTGCGCAGGGGTAATATTCTTGGCAACGCCACCGTAAAAACTTTGCAGAGTAATAAACAAGACAAAGAAGAGGTTCCGGAAGGTGAGATGTATGGCGCGCAGATAGACACTCAAATACCACTTGCCGAAGGAGACACTTTGGAGGTCTTGGAAAATAGGGAAATTTAGCCGTTATGAGAGGAGACAGGTCAAAAAGAGTGTCGGAACAGATTCAGCAAATAGCGGCGGAGTTTTTCTCAAAAGAAGCGAATCGCAGCGCCCTCATTACAGTAACCAAAGTAACAATATCAAAAGATTTTAAACAGGCTACTATATATTTTACAGTTATGCCGGAGGAAAGAGAAGACGCGGCGCTCAGTTTCGCTAAGCGCCATGGAAAAGAGTTCAGAACTTTTGCCAAAAAACAGCTAAGCTTGCGCAATGTTCCATTTTTTGAATTTAAGATAGACCACGGAGAAAAAAACTTCTATTCCATTTTAGAAGAGATTTAGCGGCTCATTGTGCCGGGAGCGGGACTCGAACCCGCACGGGCTAGGCCCCGGAGATTTTAAGTCTCCTATGTCTACCATTCCATCACCCCGGCTATTTGTCTCTCGGTAAAGTCAACAGTGCATACCGATTACTTTGCATAGGATACAGCATTTTGAGAAAAAATCAAAACTTTAATTTATAAAGAATTCATGCTAATATAGCATTCACGGCTCGGTGGCGAAGCGCTAAGCCTCCGGCCGACCTGCGCAATCTATCCGCATTGCGCCATGCGCTCTGTCTTTTGCAGAGTTTAATGCCACGGCTCGGTGGCGAAGTGGTAACGCTACGGTCTGCAAAACCGTCATGCGCGGGTTCGATTCCCGCCCGAGCCTCAGCAGGGGAGAGATTCACTGCAGTCATTTTTGGATTTAATTCTGGTGCGAGTATCATTTAATTTATTGACTTACTGCCGATTTTGACCCTGGCTTTACCAAGATTGCTTTTTTGTCTTTTTTTGATAAACTACTCGGAAGTTGGCATCTTGAGTCCGCCCATAGCTCAGCCGGTAGAGCAGCGGGCTCTTAACCCGTGTGTCCCAGGTTCGAGTCCTGGTGGGCGGACTCAGGATGTCAGTGATAAATGTTCTTAGATGCCGGAGTGGCGGAATTGGTAGACGCGCTTGGCTTAGGACCAAGTGGGATTTCCCGTGGAGGTTCAAGTCCTCTCTCCGGCACATAGTAATTCTTAACCCCAAAGCAACGCTTTG
>CAYPCF010000045.1:0-2909 GCA_964409155.1 uncultured Candidatus Saccharibacteria bacterium
CTCCTTTATCTCATCTCTTAAAATTGCGGCAGTTTCAAAGTCTAAGTTTTTAGCTGCCTCTTGCATTTGTCTTTCTTTTTCTTTGATTAGTTTTTTGAGCTCACGCTTGTTTGTTGCAAGCTTTTTGTCAAACTCCAAGAGTTTTTTGCTTGCTTTTTTCTTTGCGTTTTCAAATTGCTCTGATATGTCTTTTATCTCTTTTTTGATTGTTTGTGGCGTGATACCGTGCTTTTTGTTGTATTCTTCTTGAAGCTTTCTTCTTCTTTGTGTTTCTTCCATAGCTGCTTGCATTGATTTTGTTATCTCATCTGCGTAAAGTATAACCTTGCCTGCTACATTTCGCGCAGCGCGCCCTATTGTCTGGATAAGACTTGTACGTGAGCGCAAAAAGCCTTCTTTGTCCGCATCCATAATTGCGACAAGCGAGACCTCCGGCAAATCAAGCCCTTCACGCAGAAGGTTTACCCCGACCAAAACATCAAATTCTCCTTTGCGAAAAGCCGTCATGATTTCTATTCTCTCTATTGTTTTTGTCTCAGAGTGCATGTATTCTGATTTTATTCCGGCTTCTTTTAAATACTCTGACAAGTCTTCTGCCATCTTTTTTGTAAGAACTGTGACAAGCGCTCTTTCGCCTTTCTTTACTACTTTTTGCGTTTCTTCTATAAAATCTTGTATTTGACCCTTGTGCTTGTCTTTTGGCAAAATTGGCCTTACCTCAACCTGAGGGTCTAAAAGACCTGTCGGTCTTATTATTTGCTCTACTATTTTTTCTGAATTTTTTATCTCAAACTCGGCCGGAGTTGCAGAGACAAAGATAGTTTGCCCTACCCGCCCAAAAAACTCATCAAAAGTTAGCGGTCTGTTGTCGCGCGCAGACGGCAGACGGAAGCCATGCTCAATGAGCGAGTCTTTGCGCGCCCTGTCTCCCGCGTGCATGGCCCTTAGTTGAGGTAGCGTAACATGTGACTCGTCTATAACTGTTAAAAAATCCGGCTCACCTTTTGAGTTTTTAGGAAAATATGAAATAAGGGTCTCAGGAGGCGCGCCCGCAGGGCGCGCCTCAAAATGCCTTGAATAATTTTCAATCCCGTTTACATAACCATGCTCTCTCAAAAGAGCCAAATCATGTTTAACTCTTCTTTCCAATCTCTGAGCCTCAAGCTCTTTGCCTTCTTTTTTAAGCTCTTTTAGTCTATCTTTCAGCTCTTGCTCTATGCTTTTCAGAGCTTTTTCAAATTTATCTTCATCTGTTACAAAGTGCTTTGCAGGAAAGATAAAAAGCTCATCCAAACTTTCTTTAAATTCGTAACTTATAGCATCAAAAATCTCAATTTTAGAAACTTCTCCTTTATCAAAATTTATTCTCCAAAGTTCTTCTTTGTGCGGTGGAGATAGCTCTATTTTGTTTCCTAGTGCGCGGAATTTTCCTTGCTCAAGGGAGCTGTTTGTTCTTTCGTAATATAAGTCAGAGACGAGAGTTTTGATCAAATCTTGCCTGTTTTGCTTTTCTCCTTTTTTAACCTTCAGTATTGCATTTGCATAAGCCTCAGGACTACCTATGCCGTATATTGCCGAGACAGAAGCTACAATTATTACATCTTCTCTTGTAAGCAAACTTTGTGTTGCAGCGTGCCGCAGGCGATCTATCTCTTGGTTTATCATTGCTTCTTTTTCTATATAAGTATCTGTGACAGAAATATATGCTTCGGGCTGGTAGTAGTCATAGTATGATACAAAATAATGCACAGCATTTTCAGGGAAAAAACTTTCAAACTCTGATGCAAGTTGCGCGGCCAGCGCTTTGTTGTGCGCTATAACAAGAGTGGGTTTTTGTATTTTTTCAATTACATTTGCAATTGTAAAAGTCTTACCTGTTCCTGTTGCGCCAAGCAATGTTTGAAATCGCGCGCCAGAGTGTAGGCCGTCTATAAGTTCCTTGATCGCTTTTGGCTGATCCCCCTTTGGCGGCCAGTCTGATTGCAATAAAAACTTGCTGTTAGTTTTAAACATTACTGAAATTTAACATAATTTACTGTGAAAATAAATAACTTTGAGTTATAATGCACTCTATGGGTTTTGGTATGTTAAGACATAAAATGCGCCAGAGATGGAATTTTCTTCGAGATCGTGGACCGATAGAATTCACCAAGCGAGCCCTTGCAAATACACCTTTGAAGACACAGCGCTTTATTTCCAGATTTTTAACCGCAAGATTGATATCACACAGAGATAATCTTAAAGTATTAGAAAAAATAAAAGGTGGAAGTAAACAAGTTCTTAAGGTATCTGTAAGTTTAGCTAATACTCACCCTAAGCTTTATTCATATTATATATTATCTGCAACACCGTATCAGATTAGAAAATATGGAAAGAATTGGGTAGAAGAGACCGTCAACACCGCAAAGAAATGGCATAAGAAATATTTTCCTGATTTCCTGAATAAAGAGCACGTCATTAGATCTGTTAAAGATCCATTTACGATTATTGGTGTCCAAAGATGGATTAAAAGTGATCCTGCCGTATCTGGATTATTTACAAATATACCTGTAAATAAAAACAAAATAATCAAGTTGTGTGTTGTTAATAGCTCCTTTAAAAAAGAATTACTCAAATTTATACAACGAGTGCTAGAAGCCTACGATGAGACAACTTGTTTATTTGATTTTTTTAATCCGGAAGAAAGTAATATCTTGTGGGATTCTGAAAGAAATAAATTGGTAATAGTTGATTTTCACACCTACCATGAATACTCTTCCGCAATACAATCTCGCAAAAATGAAATAGAAGAAGTAGTCGCTTCGCTAAGAGAAATATTGAATAAATTTTCCGAAGATGATTAGGAATGGATGTGTTTCCTTGTTTGTGTAAATAACAAACAAGCAGCCTCGGCGTAGCCGAGGCTGCTT
>CAYPCF010000046.1:0-2190 GCA_964409155.1 uncultured Candidatus Saccharibacteria bacterium
AGCCTTTGACCGAACGACACCGCGAACATGACCAATACTGTAGGGATTTTTTCTGGATTCGTACGCGCAGTGTTTGTTATATACGTCATGGCAATAAATGACACTGCTGGCACAAATACGCTCAAAAATTCTTCGTCATATTCTTTTATGGATTGATCTGTGTCAATTCCCAATTGTCTTTTGGCTTTATCCTCGCATTGTGTAATAATTTCCTCTATTTCTTGAAGTACAGATTCATCATAAATATCATACTCATCTGAAATAGCTTCTGTAGCACGTGATTCTTTATCCTCTTGTAGTGATTTTATTATTCTTCCAATTACTGCATCATTAAACTTTTTGTTGCCAGGGTATTTATTGTTTAATTCTTGAGAATAGTGCTGTATCATTTTAATATACTCTTCTTTCAAAAAATGAGTAAATTTTCCATGCATTTCATAACCAAAAATATCTTCAATAGATATTTTACGAAGATATTCTTGCAATTGATCAAATTTAGGGAATTTAAGAATCGTGTCATCTATAAATTTTTTTACATTTTCCCATGACTCAAGGTCTTTTGTATCCACAATTATTTCTACTTTTTCTACTTTTGGCTTATCACGCATGCGTGTGTTATAGCATAGAAATTCATAAAGTCAATACTTAGCGGTCCATTCAGCGAACATAGCAAGGTTAATACTGTATATTGTTGTGTATTCATTTAATTGTGCTTTGGTATTTTTTCTGTTAATATTCTTCTGTTAGCAAATAAATAAGATTTATGCAAGAAGATAATTTATACAAAATTCGTCATACTCTGGCGCACCTTTTGGCGCAAGCTGTTTTGGAAAAATACCCTCACGCAAAGCCGACACTTGGACCACCTGTTGAAAATGGCTTTTATTATGATTTTGACTTTGAAGAGGGTGATGCACCGGGAGAAGACCACTTAAAAGAGCTTGAAAAAGCAATGAGAAAGAACCTAAACAAATGGCAAACATGGGAGCATGAAGAAGTCTCAGCAGATAAAGCAAGAAAGGTTTTTAAAGACAATCCGTATAAATTAGAAATTATAGATGAACTTGAAAAAGAAGGACAAACAATAACTCTTTACACATGCGGAGGTTTTACAGATTTGTGTCGTGGCGGACACATAGATAACCCTTCAAAAGATATAGATCCAAAAGCATTTAAATTAGCAAAGGTTGCGGGCGCATATTGGCGCGGAGATGAAGACAACAAAATGCTTACGCGTATTTATGGTTATGCTTTCGAGAGTAAAGAAGAGTTGGACAAATACCTAAAACAACTAGAAGAAGCCAAAAAAAGAGACCACAGGAAACTTGGAAAAGAGCTTGATTTGTTTACCTTTTCAGAGCTTGTTGGCCCGGGGCTTCCACTGTGGACGGAAAAGGGCGCGCTTTACAGAGAGCTTTTGGACAAGTTCATTTGGTCGCTACGCTCAAAGTATGGCTACAAGCGCGTTGCCATTCCGCATATTACAAAAAGAGCCTTGTATGAGACATCGGGACACTGGCAAAAGTTTGCAGATGAGCTATTTAAAATCAAAACAAGAGAAGGCAAAGAATATGCCTTAAAGCCGATGAATTGCCCTCATCATACACAAATCTATGCTCGCAAACCTCATTCATACAAAGAGCTTCCTGTAAGGTATGCGGAAACCACGATGGTATACAGAGACGAGCAGTCAGGCGAGCTTGGCGGATTAACACGCGTTTTGTCCATTACGCAGGACGACTCGCACATATTTGCGCGCAAGTCGCAAATCAAAGATGAGTTCTTTAAAATCTGGGGCATCATAGAAGAGTTTTATGGCGCGTTTGGATTTTCTGATATGAGGGTGCGCTTGTCTTTTAGAGATGAGGAAAACAAAGATGCATATCTTGGGGGAGATGAGGTCTGGCAAGAAGCGCAAAAAGCGCTCAAAGAGATAGCAGAAGAAAAAGGCGCAGACTACTTTGAGGCTCCGGGTGAGGCGGCAATGTATGGACCAAAGCTTGACTTTATGGTAAAAGACGCGCTAGGAAGAGAGCATCAAGTAGCAACAGTTCAGCTTGACTTTAACTTGCCTGAAAGATTTGACCTTCACTGCATAAACGAGAAAGGAGAGAAAGAAAGAATAGTCATGATCCACTCTGCAATTGCCGGCTCACTAGAGCGTTTTACCGCTTTGCTTTTAGAGCATAC
>CAYPCF010000047.1:0-2189 GCA_964409155.1 uncultured Candidatus Saccharibacteria bacterium
CGGTGGAGTCTTGATTTACCGTGTAGGTCGCTTCAAAGTTGTCTATTTGGTAGTGTTTGTTAATTTCTGCATCTGACAATTGCGGAAAGAATAAAAAAATTGCAAGAAAAATAAGATTGAATATGTAACTCATCTTTTTTAAAAAGTAATACATATATGAAATTGTACAATAAAATATACCACTTTAAAAATGTTGAAGTATTTTACAACACCCCAAACAAATTCTCTGGTTTTTGTTTTACTGTATTGTTTGCGCGGATATTTCTTATTTCTCCTTGTGTATTATCTTGCAACATATCGCTATATTAACATAATTTAACTCGCACCACCGCCGGCGCCGCCGCCCGTTCCTCCGCCGCCACCTGAGGTTCCACCACTGGCACCTGATGATGATATCGCGCCTGAAAATGAGCTTGCAAACGAGGCGGAAAAAGCCGAAGCGGAAAAAAGAGATAACACTTCCCTGCCTACCAAAAGAAGAAGATTTTGATGTTCTGCCATATAAAACATATATAAAAACTACAATAACAACACAACACTATGCAAGCTCTGTTATGAAAATACTTTACATTATACATTTTTAGACTTCAACCAAATACACGAATTGCAAGCTCGCAATAAAATACACAAAAATATGTTATTTTTTAGTAAAAAGCTTATAGTCTAAACTAATACCAAAAGCTTCGTATACTCGTTTTAATTTATCTAAACTGCCATCTTCAAGCATCTCCTCAATGGGCTCTTTCTGACTTTTGACAAACCAAGCAAGCTGATATTTGCTTATGTCTCCAAGTTGAAATTCCTCTGTTTCGGTATTTTTATCTTTTTGTTTTGTGTCTTTCGTTTTCTTTGTGACAAAATATGTCCAAATTCCTGATGAATCAATTACTTTATTTATTGTATCCACATTGGATATGTCAGATACGGCCAATGTAAACTCAGCCCCCTTAGAAGCTATACTCACAATATCTCCTGCCGAAGGCGGCAGTGAAGAAAAATCTTTAAACTGAAAATTAAAATGCTTCTGATATCTATCTACCATAAATTTTTGTATAACTTTTTGGGGGTGTGTATGAAATATTTGCATTTGTTTCTCTTCTGTCTCAGTTTGAGAACCCCTATGCTCTTTCAGAAAAGCTGCTGCTTGTTTTGCAACACTTCTCAAATCAACCGATTTGCCACCTCCGTCTTTTGAAAACCACGCGCATTTATCACCCGAGCAAACATAAATTGCCGCCACTTCATGCAAATCTTTTTCTGCTGACTCGTGAAGCATTGACACCCCATTTTCATAACTTGCATCTTCTGGTATCTCTATCGCGTAAGGTTTAACACTGGGCAATGCCAAAGTAAGAAGAGCGGCGGCTAAGATTCGCTTCCTATTCAATCCTCTCTCTGGCCCAGACTCAGAAATCATAAATTACCTAATTATCATATCCTCCCAAACAAATTCTCCGGTTTTTTGTTTTGTTCTATTGCTTGGCTTATGATTTGCGCGGTTTTTGGCATTGGTGCTTTAAGGAGTTCTACAACTTCTGCAAGCCCTTGCACCAATTCTTTTACAATGCCGCGCGCCTGCTCGGGCTCAACTTTGATGAGTTTGAACGGTTCGGTATCGGTGATGGTTTGGTCAAGCTCGCCTATCTTTTGCCAAATAATATCAATCGCTTCGTTAAAGCGAAACGCTTGCATTGCTTGTGTAAAATGCTCCGATGTGTCTGCTTGTTTTATATTGACAGGCTCATCAAGATAACTTTCCGCCATTTTCATAATGCGCGCAACAAGATTTCCTAGCCCGTTTACAAGGTTTGCCGTATACCACTCATCCATACGCTCCCACGTAATGTCCGAATCATCAAACGGGTGCACATGGCGAAGCAAAATGTAGCGCGTTGCATCGGTGCCGTAGCGCTCAACAAGCTCACTTGGCGCAATCACATTACCGATTGATTTACTCATCTTTTGTCCGGCGCTTGTGATAAAGCCATGATAAAAAATAGTGTCAGTCGGCTTTATCTCAGCTGAAAAGAGCATCGCCTGCCAAATAATTGACTGAAACTTTACTTGGTCTTTGCCGGCAAGTTGTATCGTCTTGCCGTTTTGCCAAAACTTTTCAAAATTTCCCACTTCATTTGGAAAGCCAAGCGTAGAGATATAGTTTGAAAGCGCATCAAACCACACATACATCA
>CAYPCF010000048.1:0-2017 GCA_964409155.1 uncultured Candidatus Saccharibacteria bacterium
AATTATCGTATTTCCCAGCCTTTTGCATCAATTGCACTCTCTATTTTGGACATTACCTTGTTTACATCTTCATCTGTCAGCGTTCTCTCGTCAGACTGAAACACCAAGTGATATGCATAAGACACTCTTGCATCTTTTTTAAACTCATCAAACAAGTCGGCGCGCCTTAGCAATTCACCACCATTTTCTTTGATGAGTGTTGCAAGCGCATCTGCCGGCTCGTCCTCCGGCACCCACACCGCGATATCGCGCAATACAAACGGAAACTGAGAGAATGCTTTGTATTGGATATTTTCCAAACTTGGAGGCTCCGGATACTTGTCACAAGCTACCGCCGAGAGCACACTCAAAGGAAACTCCAAGACCTCCCCTTTGGCTTCCGGCAACTCTACCGCAAACTTCTCTTGTAGCTTAGCCCTTAGCTCTTCTAAGATAGCCTGAGCGCGAGCCTCGCGTTTTTTCTTTGCAAGAGGTCGCACTCCAATACAGACAGATGCGAACTCTTGTGTATCTTTGTAAACCGTACCAATCTCAAAAAGTTTGATGGCATCATAAATACCAAACAGCGGCGCATTGCGTTCGTTTTTATCTAACGCTTTAAGCATTCCATAACTCAAGTCGTCTCTAAAAAAGTTTTTGTCCGAGGCAAGGGAGTTTGCAAGCTCAAGCTCGCCTTTGTCCTGGAGCGTGGAGTTGGTGATTTCTACGAAGCCGTCTGCAAGCAACTCATCTCGCAAGAGCTCTGCGTGACAAAAACTTGGCAGTATCTTCCGGTCTTTTGTCTTTTGCGGAAGAGCTGTCGGTTTTATCTTTGAAAGTCCGTAAAGACGCGCAATCTCCTCTGCCAAATCTTGCCATATTTTAATATCTGTTCTCCAAAACGGAGGCTTTACCACATCACCTGAGACATCAAATCGTAAATGCTTCAAGTATCCACCGGCCTGTTCTTTGGTAATATCAACGCCTATGAGCTTTTGAATTTTCGCCATATCAAGCCGAAGCTGAGGGCTCTCCGCAAACGGCTCATAAGAGACAGCCGTAGCCTTAAGCTCACCGCCTGCAAGCTCAAGAACAGTATCTATCAAAAGCTTCAAGCCAAATACCGGCAAGCGCTCGGGAATATCATTTTCAAAACGCTTTGACGCATCTGTGCGAAGTGAAAGCTCTTGAGCTACTTTGCGAGTAAGGGTTGGATGAAAACGAGCAGACTCCAAAACTATGTCTGCTGTTTGCTCTGATACTCCTGAGGACTCCCCTCCTTTTACTCCGGCTATTGCGATGGGTTCTCCGCTGACTGCGTCTTCTATAACACGAATTCTATCTGAAAGTTCAAACTCTTGTTTGTCCAGAGTTCTAAATTGTTCTTTTTCTTTTGCCTTTCTTACGGCAAGACGATGCGCTCCTGATTCTGCATCTTTTTTCAAGGCGTCGGCGTCAAAAATATGCGTCGGCTGACCAAGAAAGAACAAAACATAATTAGTAGCATCAACGAGATTGTTTATTGACTTTTGCCCCTGAGAAGCCAAAAAATCTTTTAGCCACTTGGGAGATTCGCCTACCTTGACCCCTTTAATATATGCCGAGAAGTAAGCGCTTGCATACTCTTTGTCTTTTCGTTCTACTTGCAATAATTCCGGATTTTCTTTCTCTTTAAGCGAGCTTAGTATGCTCTCAAAATCCTCTTGCAACAAGTCTTCTTTCATCGGTATGTCCAGTATGGCGGAGAGCTCACGCGCCAAACCCAAGACAGACAGAGCGTCAGAGCTTCTGTTTGGCAAAACATCAACATCAAAAACAACTTGCCCATTATCTTCTATTACCTCATCTATCTCAAAAGCATGCAAAGAAAAAGCGTCTTCAACTTCTTTTTGACTTAATTCTCTTTCCAACAGATTATTTATTTGCTCTAATGAAATCTTCATACTTGTTTTTTATTTTTATTGTTATATAATTCTATTATAAACGGCTTCGGCCTCCCCCCGCCTCCGGCGGGGGAAAATTATTTACCTTGAAAAAT
>CAYPCF010000049.1:0-1902 GCA_964409155.1 uncultured Candidatus Saccharibacteria bacterium
TTATTGCATATATTTTTTTCGGTGTTAAAGTAACTGTTAAATGTGCGGGATTGTAGGATATATTTCAAAAACTGAAAACGCAAAAAGTGTTTTGCTGGATGGATTAAAGCGTCTTGAATACAGAGGATATGACAGCGCGGGAATGGCTCTTGGTTTGGAATCGGGGAGAGTGCTCAGAGTGCGCGCAAAAGGCGCAATTGACGCTCTTGAGAAAAAACTCAAAAGTGTAAATGGCAAGAAATTTCATCTTGGAGTGGCTCATACGCGTTGGGCTACTCACGGAGTGCCAAGCATAAAAAACGCCCATCCTCATCGCGCCGGGTCTATTTATTTGGTTCATAACGGCATTATAGAAAATCACAAAACTCTTAGAAAGAGTCTGGAAGATAATGGAATAAAATTTACATCTGATACAGATACGGAAGTGTTGGCTCATCTCATAAATCTTGAATATGAAAAATATGGAAATCTACACAAAGCGACAAGAAGCGCTCTTAGAAAAGTAAAAGGAGCTTATGCGATAGCTGTCATTGCGGAAAATAACGGCAACGAGCTTGTTGTTGCGCGTAACAGCTCTCCTTTGGCTATAGGGATTTTAGAAGATGGCTACATTATTGCATCAGATGCAACAGCTATCGCTCCTTATACAAAACGCGTTATATATCTTTCAGATGGAGAAGTTGCCGAGCTTACTACATTTGCACATAAAATAACAACACTTGGGAACAAAAAAAGAAACAGACCGGAAAACATAATAGACATAGATCCGAGCGAACTTGGCAAGGAAGGGTATGAGCACTTTATGCAAAAAGAGATTTTTGAGCAACCTAACTCCGTCAAAGATGCAATGCGCGGGAGGATAAAACCGGACTCCGGAGAAGTTGTGCTCGGCGGACTTACAGATGTGGCGGATGAATTGCGTGATATTGAGAGAGTAATTTTTGTCGGGTGTGGGACGGCAAGATGCGCCGGACTTGCCGGAGAATATATGATAGAAGAAGAGCTGGGTTTGCCCGTTGAGGTTGAGTATTCTCATGAGTTTAGATACAGACGCTTTCCAATCAATGACAAGGCGGCGCTAATTGCGATATCGCAATCCGGAGAAACCGCAGACACTTTAGAAGCGGTAAAAGAAGCCAAGCGTAAAAACATCTTGACTCTTGGTATAGTAAACGCTGTCGGCTCATCTATCGCGCGCGAGACGGTCGCCGGAGTGTATAATCACGCCGGCCCGGAGATAGCAGTGGCTTCAACGAAAGCATACACTTCACAGCTAACTATCCTTGCGTTGCTAACCGTCTTTTTGGGTCGCGCTCAAAACAGAGTCAAAAAAGCGCGCGCAAAACAGATCTTAAAAGAACTTTCTTTATTGCCGGCAAAGATAAAAAGATTTTTAAAGGAATCAGAAAAAGAGATAAAAAGAATTGCCAAAAAATACAAATCTTACGAAAGTTTTTACTTTTTGGGCAAAAAGTATAACTACGCAACCGCCATTGAGGGTTCAATTAAGCTAAAAGAACTCTCCTATATTCACGCAGAAGGGGATGCGGCGGGCGAATTAAAGCACGGGCCACTTGCGATGATAGACAAAAACACCCCGTGTATCTTTATTGTTCCGAAAGATGATGTGTATGAAAAAACAAAAAGCGCGATTGAGGAAGTTAAAGCGCGCAAAGGCAAAGTGATAGCCATCACCACAAAAGGCAACAAAGAACTTGAGCATATCGCTGATGATGTTATATATATTCCAAAAACTTTGGCAATACTCACTCCTATTTTGGCGGTTTTACCTCTTCAGCTTCTGGCATATCATATAGCTCTATTCAGAGGTAACAATGTGGACAAACCGCGCAACTTGGCAAAATCCGTAACGGTTGAGTAAGTCAAAATTTTTGTTAAACT